>NZ_CAXVWM010000021.1:0-65454 GCF_964263775.1 Agreia sp.
CTTCCAGGTGCCGCCGTGCAGTGGGGCGGGCTCGATGCGCAGCCCGTCGTCGAGTTCGGTGACGGCGCCGCCGAGGGCGTTGATCTCTGTGGCCAGGGCGGCGAGCCGGTCGGTCTCGTGGTGCCGAATATGCCCGATGCCGGTGATCTCGCTGGGGGAGTCGGCTAGTGCAGCGAGCGCCACAAGCGCCGGGGCGAGCTCGCCCCCCTCTGAGAGGTCGAGCGTGATGCCGTGGATCCGGCCATCGCCTTCCACCGTGAGAACTCCATCGGCCAGCAACACGGTGGCGCCGAATAGAGGAAGGTGGTCGACGAGGTGTGCGCCGACCTGGGTCGTGCGTGCCGGCCAGCGGCTCATGCTCACGCGCCCGCCGGTGGCGATCGCAGCGGCGAGAAACGGCGCCGCGTTCGACAGATCGGGTTCGATGTCGACGGTGAGGCCCCGGATGCGACCGGGCGCGACCACCCAGACGCCCGGCTCGGGCGACTCGACAGTCACTCCTCGAGCTGCCAGCGCCTGGATCGTCATCTCGATGTGCGGTTGGCTCGGGACGCGCTCGCCCGAGTGGCGCAGCACGAGTCCGTCGTCGAATCGGCTGGCCGAGAGCAGCAGGCCCGACACGAACTGGCTCGAGCTGGACGCGTCGATGACGACCGTGCCGCCGGTGACGCGACCGGTGCCGTGCACGGTGAAGGGGAGCGCCCCGGCACCGTCGTCCGCGATATCGACGCCCAGAGAGCGAAGCGATGAGATGGTCGTCGCCATGGGCCTGCGCCGGGCGGCCGCGTCGCCGTCGAACACGGTGGGCCCGAGGGCGAGAGCGGCGACGGGCGGGATGAAGCGCATGACGGTTCCCGCGAGACCGCAATCGACCGTCGTGCTTCCGAGCAGTTCTTCGGCGGGGGTGATTATCCAGTCGTCGCCGAAGCGACCGTCTCCGGCAACGGATTCGATCGTCGTGCCCAAGGATCGGAGGGCGTCGACCATCAACGTCGTGTCTCGCGAATGCAGCGGGGCTCGGAGCGTCGACGGCGAATCCGAGAGAGCGGAGAGCACCAGCTGTCTGTTCGTGAGGCTCTTCGAGCCAGGCAGCGCGACAGCCGCGATGACCGGGCCTGAAGCCGTCGGTGACGGCCAAGCCGAATCTCCCGGCGGAACGGATGCGACCCCCGGAGTCTCGTCGTCGTAGGGAGAGAAGCGCGGATCGAGTTGGTTGATGATGCCCATTGCCCCCCAGATTACCGCGACGCCGGAATAAACCGCGCGGCGAATGCGGTTGTTGATCCTATCGAGGGCCGCACCGGCACTCGCATGAGCGAGAGGCAGAGTGATGCAGACGTGGTGACACAGCAGCTCGCGCGTTTCGTGGTCGAGCCCGCCGGTCTGGCCTGGGCCGAACGCGCGCTCGCAGAAGTAGACTCTGCTCTGATGAGCAACTCCACACCTGACACTCCTCCCGCGGCGACCCCAGATCCTCGGGACCTGTTCGAGGAACAGGCGATACCGTTCCTCGACCAGCTGTACGGCGCTGCCCTGCGCATGACCCGCAACCTGGCCGACGCACAAGACCTGGTGCAGGAGACATTCGTCAAGGCGTATGCGGCCTTCGGCCAGTTCGAGCAGGGCACGAACCTCAAGGCGTGGCTGTATCGCATTCTCACGAACACGTTCATCAACACCTATCGCAAGAAGCAGCGCGACCCCTATAAGGGCACCATCTCCGACATGGAGGACTGGCAACTCGGCGAGGCCGAGTCGGCGACGGCCATGTCGAGTCGATCGGCCGAGGCCGAGGCAATCGACCACCTGCCCGACAGTGCGGTCAAAGACGCGCTGCAGTCGATCCCCGAAGATTTTCGTCTGTCTGTCTATTTCGCCGACGTCGAAGGTTTCTCCTACCAGGAGATCGCCGACATCATGAAGACCCCTGTCGGCACGGTAATGAGTCGTCTGCATCGAGGCAGACGGCTTCTGCGGGGACTTCTGACCGACTACGCAGCAGATCGCGGCATCCGTGTCGCATCGAAGACCGGGAGCACGAAGAAATGACCGATTGCGGTTGCGACAAGGCCAAGGCAGAACTCGAGGAGTATCTGCACAATGAACTCTGCTCGACGGATGCCGAAGATATCCGCGAGCACCTCGCCGGATGCACCGACTGCGAGTCCGAGCTCCACGTGGGGCGCGTCCTCACCGAGGCCGTGCAGCGCGCCTGCCGCGAGACGGCACCCGGCGACCTCCGCAACCAGGTGCTGCTGTCCATCCGCACGATTCAGGCCACGCACTAGCGAGAGACCGACAACCGGCTTCTCCCCGCATCCCGACAGGTCGGGTGTGCTGGAGAAGCCGGTTGATCGTCACTTCTGGATGGCGCGCTCGATCAGTTCGGCCTGTTCGACGGCGTGCCTCTTGGCCGAACCAGCCGCGGGCGATGCTGCCGCCGGGCGCGAGATCACGCGCACGAACCGTTTGAGGTGCGGGGCGACCTCGACGGCCACGAACGGCCACGCGCCCTGGTTCTCGGGTTCGTCTTGCACCCAGACGACCTCGGCATTCGGATACTGCCCCAGAACCGACTTCAGCTCGTCGAGCGGGGCCGGGTAGTACTGCTCGAGTCGAACGAGGGCGATCGTGTCGTCGGGCTTCTTCTGCAACTCGTTGAGCAGGTCGTAGTGGATCTTGCCGGAGTGCAACAGCACTCGCGTAACCGAGGCCTTGTCGGTGATGCGCACATCGTCGACGACGGGCTCGAAGGTTCCGGTCGTGAGATCAGGCACGTCACTGGTGGCGCCACGCAGTCGAAGCATCGCCTTCGGGGTGAACACGATGAGCGGCTTGCGGGGTCGAGCGTAGGCCTGCCGACGCAACAGGTGGAAGTACGACGCCGGCGTGGAGGGACGCGCGACCGTCATGTTGTTCTCGGCGCACAGCTGCAGGTAGCGCTCGATCCGGGCGGAGGAGTGATCCGGCCCCTGTCCTTCGTAGCCGTGGGGAAGAAGCAGCACGAGCGACGAACGCTGCGCCCATTTCTGCTCGGCCGACGAGATGAACTCGTCGATCACGATCTGGGCACCGTTCGCGAAGTCTCCGAACTGAGCTTCCCAAAGCACGAGCGCGTCGGGCCTTTCGACGGAATAGCCGTATTCGAAGCCCATGGCGGCGTACTCGCTCAGCAGCGAGTCGTAGATCCAGAATCGTGCCTGGCTTTCGCCCAGGTTGGCGAGGGGGAGCCACTCCTGCCCGTTCTCACGGTCGTGCAGCACGGCGTGCCGCTGCACGAAGGTGCCGCGGCGCGTGTCTTGGCCGGCAAACCGCACGGGGGTTCCCTCGAGCAGCAGCGAGCCCAGCGCGAGGAGCTCGGCGAACGCCCAGTCGATGCCACCCGATCGGCTCATCTCGAGGCGCTTGTTGAGCAACTGCTGCAGCTTGGGGTGAACACTGAAGCCTGCGGGCTTGTTCTGGAAGGCGTCACCGATCTGGTTGATCGTGGACTCGGACACGGCGGTCGAGAACGGCTCGGAGGCCGAGGCGTCGTTCTGCTGGGCGTCGGGCAGCTCGAGGTCTGCGACACTCGACCCATCGGGCGTGATGATCGGGATCGACGACGTCTGCGCAGCGTGCGTCTCGGCGAAGGCACGCTCGAGGCGGTCCTGGAAATCGCGGTGGGCGGCCTCGTACTCCTCTTCGGTGATGTCGCCACGACCGACGAGCGACTCGGTGTAGAGCCGGCGCACACTGCGCTTGGCCTCGATGAGGTTGTACATCAGCGGCTGCGTCATCGAGGGGTCGTCTCCCTCGTTGTGACCGCGGCGGCGGTAGCAGATCAGGTCGATGAAGACGTCGCGGTGGAACTGCTGGCGGTACTCGAACGCGAGCTGGGCGACGCGCACCACCGACTCGGGGTCGTCTCCATTGACATGGAAAATGGGCGCCTGAATAGTCTTCGCGACGTCGGTGGAGTAGACCGAGGAGCGGGATTCGCCAGGGGGGGTGGTGAAGCCGACCTGGTTGTTGATGTTGACATGGATGGTGCCACCGGTGCGGTATCCGCGGAGTTGCGACATCTGCAGCGTCTCCGCAACGATGCCCTGGCCGGCGAGAGCCGCATCACCGTGGATGAGGATCGGCAGCGTCGAGAAGGTTCCGATCGCCTTGCGGTCTTGTTTCGCCCGAACGATGCCCTCGAGCACGCCGTCGGCCGCTTCGAGGTGGGAGGGGTTGGCGGCGAGGTAGACCGGAATCTCGGTTCCGTCACTGCCGTGGAACGTGCCCTCGGTGCCCAGGTGGTACTTGACGTCTCCGGAGCCCTGCACCGTTCGCGGGTCTTGGGTGCCCTCGAACTCGCGGAAGATCTGACCGTAGGTCTTGCCGGCGATATTCGTGAGCACGTTGAGGCGGCCTCGGTGCGCCATGCCGATCGCGACCTCGTCGAGGCCCTCGTCGGCGGCGCCCTGGATGACCGCGTCGAGCAGGGCGATGGTCGACTCTCCGCCCTCGAGGCTGAACCGCTTCTGCCCCACGTACTTGGTCTGCAGGAACGTCTCGAACGCCTCGGCCTCGTTGAGCTTGGCGAGGATGCGCATCTGCTCGTCGTGGCCGGGCTTGGCGTAGGGCCGCTCGATCTTGTCCTGGATCCACTTGCGCTGGGCGGGATCCTGGATGTGCATGTACTCGATGCCGGTCTTGCGGCAGTAGGAGTCACGGAGAACCCCGAGGATGTCACGCAGCAGCGAGCTGCGCTTGGCGCCGAACTCGCCGGTCACGAATTCTCGGTCGAGATCCCACAGGGTCAGCCCGTGATTCTCGATGTCGAGGTCGGGGTGGGTGCGCTGGCGGTATTCGAGCGGGTCGATGTCGGCCATGAGGTGGCCGCGTACGCGGAATGCGTTGATCAGTTCTTGAACCCGGGCGGTCTTGTCGACGGCGTCGGAGAGGTCGACGCTGATGTCGGGAGCCCAGTGGATCGGCGCGTAGGGGATGCGGAGCTCGGCGAAGATGTTCTCGTAGAAGTGCCGTTCGCCGATGAGCAGTTCGTGCACCTTGCGCAGGTACTCGCCCGAACCGGCGCCCTGGATGACGCGGTGGTCGTAGGTGCTGGTGAGGGTGATGATCTTGCCGATGCCCAGGTCGTTGAGCGTCTTCGGGCTGGTGCCCTGGAACTCGGCGGGGTACTCGAGGGCGCCGGCGCCGATGATGCAGCCCTGGCCCTTCATCAGGCGCGGAACGGAGTGCACCGTTCCGATGCCGCCCGGGTTGGTCAGCGAGATCGTCGTTCCCTGGAAGTCGGCCGCCGTGAGCTTGTTCGCCCGCGCCCGGCCAACCAGTTCTTCGTAGGCGCCGAGAAACTCGTTGAACCCCATGGTGTCGGCGCGCTTGATGCCCGGAACGAGCAGCGCACGCGTTCCGTCTGGCTTCGGGATGTCGATGGCTATGCCGAGTCCGACGTGGGCGGGGGCGACGACCGACGGTTTACCGTCGACCTCGTCGTAGAAGACGTTCTGGCTGCGGAACTCCTTCATCGCCTGCACGAGGGCCCAGCCGATGATGTGTGTGAACGACACCTTGCCGCCGCGACTACGTTTGAGGTTCGAGTTGATCACGATGCGATTGTCGATCAGCAGCTTTGCCGGTATCGATCGCACGCTGGTCGCCGTCGGCACCGTCAGGCTGGCATCCATGTTGGTCGCGAGCGTCTTGGCCATACCCCGAAGAGGCGTGACCGTGTCTTTCTCGGCGTCGCCGGGTGTGGGGGATTCGGCTGCCGCCTCACGCTTCGGCGTCGAGACCGGCGCCTCGGCGGGGATCGGGGCCTGGCGCGCCTGGACGCTCGTCGTGCGGGCCTCGCGCTGGTCGGCGACGGATGCGCCCGAGGGCGCCTCGGTCGAGACGGTCGCAACGGGTGACGTGGGCGGGGTGCTCGCCCCGGAGCCTTCCGCGATCTGCTCCGACTCGGTGGCCGCGGGCGGCGTCTGCTCGGCGACGACGGGAGATGCCTTCTCGTTCTTCGAGACGGCGGTCGAATGGTAGCTCTCGAGGATCGGCCACCACGACTCGTCGACCGACTGGCGGTCTGCCTTGAACTGCTCGTAGAGTTCCTCGACAAGCCATTCGTTGGCTCCGAACTCCGACGATCCTTCGTCGTTTTCCACTCCGGTCGTTTGGCTAGACAAGCCCGATCGCCCACTCTCTTCATCGTGCATCGACAATTCGCTTGAATTCAGTGCATTCGTCACAGTCGTCGGCGCCCTGCATCGTTGCCGGAGGGCGCCCGGACACGTTCGAGGACAAGCCTAATCCCCTGAGCCGTGAGCGCCACCCGGAAGGGATCGCCCCGGACGGAAACGAGTACCGTGGAAAACATGGAGTTCTATTCCGCGACCGCGACCCACGACCTCACATATTCGGACGTCTTCCTCGTGCCGAGCCGTTCGCGTGTGACGAGCCGCCTCGACGTGTCGCTCGCGCCGAATGACGGCAGCGGCGCGACCATCCCGATCGTCAGCGCGAATATGAATTCCGTCACAGGCCCGCGTCTCGCGGCGAGCCTCGCGCGGCGCGGCGGTCTCGGTGTTCTTCCGCAGGACATGCGCCTCCAAGACCTCGATGCGGCCATCCGCTGGGTGAAGGCCCAGCCCGTCGAGTTCGACACCCCATTCGACTTCGCACCCGCAGACACCGTCGAGCAGGCCCTGCTCCAGGTTCCGGCCCTTCCCGGCCAAGGAATCGTCCTTCACGATTCGGCCGGTGTCTTCCTCGGATGCATCGCCGCGGCGCGGCTCGCCTCCGCGCCGCCCGACGCCCTGCTCGGGGACCTGCTGCACGATCCACTGACGGCGCTATCGGCCGATGACATCGATTCGCCCCGGGAGGCATTCGACGCCATGGTCGAGGCAGACCTCGAGTTTGCTCCGGTGATGCGGCACGGCGCGGTCATCGGAACGCTGAGCCGCACGAGTGCCCTGCGTTCCACGCTCTACACGCCGGCTCTCGATGCGCACGGCCGCCTCCGGGTCGCCGCGGCGGTCGGCATCACCGGCGACGTGGCATCCAAGGCTCGCGCCCTCGCTTCGGCCGGCGTCGACGTGCTCGTCATCGACACGGCCCACGGGCACCAGGAGGGCATGCTGCGCGCCATCGAGGCGGTGGCGAACGAGAACCTCGGACTGCCGATCGTAGCCGGCAACATCGTGACCGCCGAGGCGGTTCGCGACCTCGTCTCGGCCGGAGCGACGATCCTCAAGGTCGGGGTCGGCCCGGGCGCCATGTGCACCACCCGCATGATGACGGCGGTCGGTCGCCCGCAATTCTCCGCCGTTCTCGAGACCGCAGACGCCGCCCGCGAGCTCGGAGCGCACGTGTGGGCCGACGGGGGAGTGCGCTACCCCCGCGACGTGGCGCTGGCCCTGGCGGCCGGCGCATCGAGCGTGATGATCGGTTCCTGGTTCGCCGGCACGATCGAGGCGCCCGGCATGCTGAAGACGGATGCGACGGGCCGGCTCTTCAAAGAGAGCTGGGGCATGGCTTCGACCAAGGCCGTCAGAGACCGGTTCGGTCGACTCGACGCCTACGAGCTCGCCCGCAAGACGCTCTTCGCCGAGGGCATCTCATCGAGCAGCATCTACCTCGATCCGCTGCGCCCGTCTGTCGAAGACCTGCTCGACATGATCACCTCTGGTGTGCGCAGCTCGTTCACCTACGCGGGCGCCTCGGACGTCGCGCAGTTCCGCGATCGCGCGTTGGTCGGAATCCAGTCGGCTGCAGGATACGAGGAGGGAAAAGCGCTGCCCGTCAGCTGGTAGCTCCGGGCTCGCGGTTGAGGCGAGCCGGTATACTGGCGAGACAATGGACGACCCTCCCTCAGCGCATCCATCCGCACTTCTGAACAGCTTTGGTGGCCATCGTGCCTCTTGACTGGATCATGTTCGGCGTCGGCATCGTCCTCACCTTCGGTACCGGCATCTTCGTCGCCAGCGAGTTCGCGCTGGTCAACTTGGATCGGAACGATCTCGAGTCGCGGCAGAAGCGGGGTGCCGCAGGACTCGGCCCGACGATTGCGGCCCTGAAGATCACCTCGACGCACCTTTCGAGCGCCCAGCTCGGAATCACGCTCACAACGCTTCTCACCGGGTACACGATGGAGCCGGCCATCTCCAACCTGCTCCGCGCCCCGCTCACGGGCGTCGGCATCCCCGAGGCCGTCGTGCCCGCGGTCTCGGCGACGATCGCCATCGCGTTCGCCACGCTGCTGTCGATGATCGTCGGCGAGCTCGTGCCGAAGAGCTTCGCGCTGGCGCTGCCCCTGCAGACCGCGAAGCTGGTGATCCCGTTTCAGCGACTCTTCACGATGGTCTTCAAGCCGGCAGTCAGCCTGCTCAACAACAGTGCCAACGGACTGCTGCGCGCGATCGGCATCGAGCCGAAAGAGGAGCTCTCGGGCGCTCGCACGGCCGAGGAACTCTCGTCGCTCGTTCGACGCTCGGCCCTGCAGGGCAGCCTCGACGTCGATACGGCCACGCTGCTGAATCGCACTCTCCTCTTCTCCGGCCACACGGCATCCGACGCCATGACGCCTCGCCCGCGCATCGCCAGCGTCAAGCGCACCGACAGTGCCGAAGACGTGATCATGCTCACCCGCACGACAGGGCACAGTCGCTTTCCCGTTCTCGACGACGACATCGACGACATCGTCGGCGTCGTTCACGTGAAGCAGGCGGTCAGCGTTCCTCGGGGGCGACGCCGCGATGTGCCCGCCGCGGCACTCGCATCGAAGGTGATTCGCGTGCCCGAGACCATGAAGCTCGACTCGCTGCTCGGCGAACTGCGCGGGCGCGGCTACCAGATGGCGATCGTGGTCGACGAATACGGCGGAACCGCGGGCGTGGTCACGCTTGAGGATCTCGTCGAGGAGCTCGTCGGCGAACTCGATGACGAGCACGACCGTTCCCGCGCGGGAGTCGTGAAGACCCTCAACTCGGTGTCGTTTCCCGGAATGCTCCGTCCCGACGAACTGGCCGACAGGGCGGGCATCAGCGTTCCCGATGACGGACCTTACGAAACGGTGGCGGGATACATGATGAGCGAACTCGGGCGCCTGCCCGTCGTGGGCGACACGGTCGAATTGCCTACGGGGCAACTCGCCGTCGTGCGACTCGACGGTCGACGCATCGACCGCATCCGATTCACGCCGACCGCGACAGACGAGGCTGCGGCGCCCGTCGACGGCCTCGCGGCTGACGACGCAATTCGGGAGGCGAGCGACCGTGGCTGATTGGCTGGGTATCGTGTGGCTCGTCGTGCTGCTGGCGGCCAACGCATTCTTCGTCGGCGCCGAGTTCGCCGTCATCTCCGCCCGTCGCTCGCAGATCGAGCCACTGGCGGAGCAGGGCAGGGCCAGCGCCAAGACCGCCCTGTGGGCCATGGAGCACGCGACCCTGATGCTCGCCATGTGCCAGCTCGGCATCACGGTGTGCTCGCTCCTCATCCTCAACGTCTCCGAACCGGCGATCCATCACCTTCTCGAAATTCCGCTCGCACTCACGCGGCTTCCCGAGGAGGTCATCGGCACGATCGCGTTCATCATCACGCTGCTGGTCGTCTCTTTTTTGCACGTCGTATTCGGCGAGATGGTTCCGAAGAACCTGTCGTTCTCGCTGCCCGATCGCGCGGTGCTGCTTCTCGCCCCGCCGCTCGTCGGGCTCGCCCGCGTGTTCAAGTTCGTCATCGTCGCGCTCAACACGACGGCCAATTCGATCCTCCGGCTCTTCGGGGTCGAGCCGAAAGACGAGGCGGCCAGCGCGTTCACGCTCGACGAGGTGTCGACCATCGTGTCGCAGTCGACCCGGGAGGGCGTGCTGAGCGATAAGACGGGAGCACTCACCGCGGCGTTCGAGTTCACGTCGAAGACCGTCAAAGACGTGGCCGTGCCGCTCGAATCGCTCGTGAGCCTCTCCGACCACGTGACGCCGGCCGAGATCGAGCACGCGGTGGCGAAGCACGGGTTCTCGCGCTACATCGTGGTCGACGAAGAGGGTCGCCCCGACGGCTACCTGCACCTCAAAGACGTGATCGACCTCGACGAGAGCGACGTAGACCGCCCGGTTCCCGCGAAGCGCATCCGGCAACTCGTCTCGATGTACGAGGCGACCGAGCTCGAAGACGCGTTGGCCAGCATGCGCCGCACGAATGCCCATCTCGCGCGCACGTTCTCCGAGTCCGGCCGCACCACCGGCGTGCTCTTTCTCGAGGACATCATCGAGGAGCTCGTCGGCGAGGTGCAAGACGCCACCCGGCGCATCTGATCGACCGGACTATCGCGGGGCTACTCGGGCCAGGACGCCCGCGCATACTGCGACGGCCAGTAGTCGATCTCGATCCCGAGTTCGTGGGCTGCCCGCAGGGCGAAGTGCGGGTCCCTCAGCATCTCGCGCCCGAGCATGACGGCGTCGGCGCGGCCTTCGTCGACGATCTGCGCCGCCTGCGCCGACGTGGTGATGAGCCCGACGGCGCTCACGGCAACATCGCCGGTTCTGGCGATGTACTCGGCCAGTGGAACCTGGTACCCCGGGGTCAGCGGAATGGTGACGCCGGTGATGTTGCCGCCGCTCGAGATGTCGAACACATCGGCGCCGAGATCCCGAGCCCAGCGAGCGACCACCGAAGTCTGCTGCTCGTCCCAGCCATCGACAGCCCAGTCGGTCGCGGAGAATCGCACCAGCAGGGGCACATCGTCGCCGACAGCCGCACGGGTGGCCGAGACGATGCGAAGGAGCAGACGGGCTCGGTTCTCGAGGCTGCCTCCGTATTCGTCGGTGCGCTCGTTGCTGAGCGGCGACAGGAATTGGTGGATCAGGTAGCCGTGCGCCGCGTGGAGCTCGAGTACGTCGAATCCGGCTTCGATCGAACGGAGCGCGGCCGCGACGAAGTCGTCGACCACGCCGTCGATGGCGCCGGAGTCGAGCTCCGCCGGCGCCGTATAACCGGGGAATGCGACGGGCGACGGGCCCACGGACTGCCAGCCACCGGCATCCACCGGCACCGTGCCCCGCTCGTCGGCCCACGGGCGAAACGTCGAGGCCTTGCGCCCGGCGTGGGCAAGTTGGATGCCGGCCGCAGCGCCCTGCGAGTGCAGGAAGTCGGTGATCCGTCGGAAGCCCCGCGCCTGGTCATCGTTCCAGATGCCGAGATCTTGAGGGGAGATGCGCCCTTCGGGGCTGACCGCGGTGGCCTCACAGATCACGAGGCCGGCGCCGCCCTGGCCGAATGACCCGAGATGCACGAGATGCCAGTCGGTGGTCATGCCGTCTTCAGCATCGGCGGAGTACTGGCACATGGGGGCGACCCAGATGCGGTTGCGCAGTGAGATGCCGCGAAGAACGAGTGGGGTGAACAGGGCTGTGCCGCTCATGGCGAGAACTTTCGTGGGGGTCACACAGACACGGAAGCGGTGAGGGACCGCGCTTCGAGGAAGGTGCGGAGCAGTTCTGCGGTGGTGAAGACGTGGCCCTCGATCCCGAGCTCGGCGGCTCCGTCGACGTTCACCGCCTTGTTGTCGACGAAGATCATGTCGCTCGCGTCGAGCTGCAACTCGTCGAGCACATCGCGGTAGATGGCCCGCTCGGGCTTGAGTCTGCCCATCTCGGCGCTGACGAACACGCGCTCGAACAGCGAGCCCATGGGCCCGTGGCGAAAATATCCGCCGAAGTCGTAGCCCGCGTTCGAGAGCAGCGCGATGCGGGTGCCACCGTCGCGGAGCGCAAGGAGGATCTCGTAGGTGTCGGTGTTGACGCTGAGCCAACTGCGATAGTCGGCGATCCACAGCTGTTGGATCTGCGACTCGCTGAAGTCGACCCCCGCGTGGCGTGCGATCTCGAGCCAGTAGTCGAGAATCGGCAGAGTGCCACGGTCGAGCGCGTCGCGATTGGCCCAGTAGGGAGGCCAGAAGTCATCTTCGGGCACCCGTGCGATCGACAGGAGCGCCTGACGGTCGGCGTCGGAGGGGGAGTAAGAGATGACCTCGCCGTAGTCGAAGACCACGACCTTGCCGGGAATGCTGATGGGCATGGGGCTCCGCAAGTCGTCGAGGGTGGGGGTCCATCCAATCTATCGTGGAGTTCGTGAGCGAGAAGACCGAAGACAGAGCCGACCAGACGACCGTGGAAACAGGCGATGCGATCGAATGGACCGCCGCCGACGCGCGGTCGATCGTGCGGGTGCCGCGCGCCAGCGACGACAAGTACCGCCGGGGTGTGCTCGGGGTTCAGACGGGCTCGAACGCGTATCCCGGCGCGGCGGTGCTCGGCGTCGATGCGGCGGCTCGCACGGGGGTGGGAATGATCCGCTACCTCGGGCCCGACACGCCCACTCGTCTGGTGCTGCACCGCCGGCCGGAGGTCGTGACGGCGGCGGGTCGAGTTCAGGCCTGGCTGCTCGGCTCGGGCATCGACGCCGGGCAGAGATCGGATGCCGAGACCGCGTCGCTGAGAGACGCCCTCGGCCAGGGCGTGCCCTGCGCGATCGACGCCGGCGCGCTCGACCTGGTGCTGGAGGCAGGACGCGACACGATCATCACCCCCCACGCAGGAGAGCTGGCCTCGCTGTGGGCACGGGCCGGGGTCGCGGTCGAGCGGGCGACGATCTCCGACGACCCGGTGCGCTGGGCGAGAACGACGGCGAACCGTTTCGGCGTCACCGTTCTGCTGAAGGGGGCGCGCACGATCGTCGCCGCACCGAGTGCAGCGAGCGTGAGCGTGACCGCCACGTCGAGCTGGGCGGCGACCGCCGGATCCGGCGACGTGCTCGGCGGCATCCTCGGTGCCCTTCTTGCGACGAACGCCGAATTTCTCGCAGACGGTGGCCCGGACATCCTGCCGCGGGTAGCGGCCACGGCCGCCTATCTGCACCAGGCGGCCGGCGCGAGGGCATCGGGAGGAGGGCCGATCACCGCACTCGACATCGCCGAGTCCCTGGGCGACACGATCGCGGACCTGCTCAGAAACGACGCCGACTGAGAGTCACCGCGGAGCGACCTCGAACGTGAAGTCGATCGATCCGTCGTCGTCGACGCGCACGTAGCCGAGATCGATAGCCGCCACGCCGTAGTCGTCGAACGTCACAGGAACGCTCCCCGCGAGGGTCAGGCGCCCGTTCTGCAGCCTTGCGGTCAGGGAGACGTCGACGGGGCGGCTGACACCGTGGAGGCTCAGCTCTCCGGACGCGGCCACGAGCATCGGCTGCCCGGCCACCAGCGCGTCGCTGAGAGCGACCGGTGACGACAGCGTGAACGACGCGGTGGGGTAGTCGGCACAGTCGAGCGCGGGACCCCTGAAATATGCGTCACGCGTGGCATTATCGGTCGAGATGCTGGCGACCTCGACGACGATTGTCGCGCGGATGAGCATGCCGTCGTCGACGGTGGCCGACCCGGCCACGTCATCCGTCGTGCCCGAGACGGCGAGTGAGGAGCCGTTCACGACGGCGCCGACCGTGTAGCCCGCACTCGATCCGTCGGTGATCTCCCACTCGCCGGAGAGTTGAGCGATGTCGTCGAATACGACGCGCGACGGCTCCTCGTGAACCGTCGGCAGCACGCTCGGCACCATCGAGGCGGTGCTGGCGGACGCGTTCGGATAGAGGATGGGACCGGCGACAGCGGCCATGGCTCCCAGAGCAAGAATCGAAAGGGAGACGCCGATCACGATGCTCGAGCTTCTCTTCATGATCCGTCCGGATGAGTGCGGTGGGTGGAGCTCTAGACAAGCAGGCCTAGGTGGCGCCTTGCTGGGAGCGCTCGGGGAGCGGGCTGTGTGATGCTTCTTCCGGAGGACAGGCCGGCCGCGGCCTAGTATGGGCGACGTGCGGATGTTGCTGGCGACCATGGCGAGACGACCGGCGGTTCTGTGGTCGGCATTCCTGGCGGTGCACGCGTGGCTCGCATTCGTGGGCCTCACCCACGCGACCCTGCCGTGGGGCGACGTGACCCTGCAGTACAGGCCGTGGGTTCAGAACGCCCTCGCCGGCGACATCGTGGGGGTGTCGCATCCTTGGGTCTACCCGCTCGTGGCGCTGGTGCCGATGCTTGCGGCGATGGTGCTCGGTCCCGAGCTGTACGGCATCGGATGGCTGCTGGTCGTGGTTGTCACCAACGCCGTCGTGCTCGCATTTCTTCTCGCGCGCACCGGCCCGGGCGCCCGGCTCGGCGCGCTGAAGATCTCTGCGGCGTGGTGGTGGATCGGCTTTCTGCTGCTTCTCGGCCCCGTCGCCCTCGGCCGCATCGACGTGACGACGGTGGCCATCTCGATGATCGCACTGCTCGTGGCGCAACGACGCCCGGCGGTGGCCGGGGCCCTGCTCGCCATCGCGACCTGGATCAAGGTGTGGCCCGCGGTTCTCGTCGCTGCGATCGTGGTGGCGATCCACCGGCGGGGATCGGCTGCGATCGCCTTCGTCGCGTCGGCCGTCGCTCTCGGACTCGGCGTGCTCGCTGTCGGAAGCGGCGCCAACAGTCTTGGATTCATCTTCGAGCAGTCCTCGCGCGGGCTCCAGATCGAGGCACCAGTCAGCACCGTGTGGATGTGGATCGCCCTCGTCGATCCCGCCTCCGCGACGGTGCAGTACATCCCCACGATCAACACGTTCCAGGTCGTCGGGGCGGGAGTCGCCGAGGCCAGTGCCCTGATGACGCCTCTTCTCGTCGCGTCCTCGGCCTCGCTCCTCGTGCTCGGCGCGTTAGTGGCTCGCAGCGGAGCGAGGGCGGTTCACCTGCTCGCGCCCCTCAGCCTCGCAATCGTCGTCGGCCTGCTCGTCTTCAACAAGGTGGGCTCACCGCAGTTCGTGCTGTGGATCGCGGCGCCCGTGGTGCTCGGCATCGCCACACAAGGAAGACGCTTCGTTGCTCCGGCCGCGCTCGGTGCGGGTATCGCCGCGGTCACCCAGATCGTCTACCCCTTCGGGTACGATGCGCTGCTCGCGCTCCAGCCGTGGATGCTGGTGGTGCTGACCCTGCGCAACGCCGCGCTCGTCGTGTTGTTCGGCCTGGCCGTGCATATGGTCTGGCGACTTCGGCGCGCGCACGGCCCCGTCCGTCGTATTCACCCGCTCCCAGAAAGCCAGGTCATCTGATGCTCGTCGCATTCTCCGTCGCCCCCTCCGGAACCGGACGGGAGGACGGGTCGGTGCACGACGCCGTCGCCGCCGCGGTGAAGGTCGTTCGCGATTCCGGTTTGCCGAACCACACCGACTCGATGTTCACGACGATCGAGGGGGAGTGGGACGAGGTCTTCGCCGTCATCAAGCAGGCAACGGATGCCGTGGCTCCGTTCGGCAGCAGGGTCTCGCTCGTGCTGAAGGCCGACATCCGCGCCGGCTACAGCGGCGAGCTGACGGCCAAGATCGAGCGGCTCGAAGGCGCGCTCGACGAGCTCACTCGGTGAGGTCGTGCTCCGACGTGCGGTGAAAGTCGACCTGCACGAGGAGCCCGTCTTGAATTGCTCGCTTTCGCAGGGCCACCTTCGTGCCCACATCGATGCCGGCCACGCGGTACTTCTCGCGGATGCGCTTGAGGTAGGACTTCGCCGTCTCTTCTGAGATGTCGAGCGCCTGCGCGACCTGCTTCACGGGCTCGCCACCGCCGTACAGGGCCATGACGCGCCGTTCCTGTGCGGAGAGCTTGGGTGCTCCTCCGACCTCGTCGGCCGACAGGGCGAGGTCGAGTTCGCTCGAGATGAAGGGCTTGCCGGCGTGGGCGGCGCGGATCGCCTCGACGATCATTCCCGCCTCCTCGCTCTTGACGAGGTAACCCAGTGCGCCGGCGGCGATGGCCTCGCGAATGACCGCCGGCTCGGAGTACGTGCTCATGAGCACGGTCTTGACGCCCGTGGTCTTCAGCGTGCGGAGCTTGACGGAGATGGGCAACGAGTCCTTGAGGTCGAGGTCGAGGAGAACGACGTCGACGGGAAACTCGTGGTGAGTGAGGAGATCGGGCCAGGTCGTGACGGCGGCGACCATGTCGATGTCGTCGGCCGCGTTCCGAATCCATTCCGTGAGTGCGCCGAGGAGCATGCGGTGGTCGTCGACGATCGCGAGTCGGATCGGTGCTGCGGAGTCTGTCACGGTTGTCCTCCCGGCCGTCTACGCGGCGGCCTGCTGTGCCACTGTACGAACTGTCGTCACGATCGTCATGCTGGCCCCTGAGACCATCTCCGAATGATGGCCCACACGATCGAGTGCCGGCCACACGGCGGGGTCGATGCGCCGCCTGGGAACGCCGTCGACCGTGAGTGCGACCGGAAACCCAATCCTATCGGGAGCGATTCCGTCTGCTTCGACGTTCTGCGGCCCGATCCGGATGTGCAGCGTCGGCTGCACGCGCGCCGAGTTCGCCACGAGCAGCCAGACGGCCGAGAGCAGGCCCTCTCGTTCGCTCGGTTCAAGCAACCCGGCAAGTGCACGCGGGTCGGTGAGAGTCACGACGGGTCCCAAGATCTCGGACTCCTCGATGGCGTGATGAAGCCAGGTGTCGTTGCGACCGGCCACGAGCAGGAGGCGTAGCTCGGTGGCGATCGACGATGCCGCCGCTGCCAGTTCGGGATCGAGGGGGAGCTCGATGGATCCGCTGGCCACGCCGTCGAGAATGTGTTCCGCGTCGAGGTCGAGGCGTGCCAGTTCGTCGGATGCGCGCATGCCGAATGCGAATCGGGGCGCCAGAAGCGTGCTCTCGACCACGGAGCGATCCAGCTCCATCTGCACGAGCGTGCCGAAGCTCCTCACGATGACCGCACCGAGTAGCGGAGGAAGGAGGGCGGTCGCTGCGAGCTGCACCGTTGGGCCGGGGGCGAAGTCGTCGGAGGAGAACCCCGAGACCACCATGGCGGCGATGATGACCGCGAAGACGCCATCGGCCAGAATCAGTTGCCGTGCCGGGCGCGCACCGACCAGGGCGAGCAGAGTCGCCCCGACTCCGAAGATCGTGGGTGAGTGCAGGATCGGTTCGGGCGTGCCGACGTTGGCGAACGTCTCTACCAGCAGGCCGAGCGCTAGAAGCACCGTGGCAGAGGTGAAGGCGACGGCGGGAATGCGTCCGTGGTACCGGCGCGCGAGCAGGCACGACCCGACGAAGGCGATGATGAGGAGGACCCAGGCGACGGCCCGGAGACCGGTCGCCTCGTCGGGGGTGTCGCCGAACACGTCGACGACGAACGTGGCCAGGCCGTGCAGAAACAGGAACGAGCCGACCACGATCGCGCCGATCCCGAGATATCCGTATCCGAGCCCGGAATCGCGGGCAAGGTCGTTGCGGAGGGCCGAAACCGCCCGGGGGCCGATCTGGCGTGCTCGAACGAGTCGGCTCAGCACATTCGGATCTTCGCCGGGCATGGAACCGCCGGTCGCCCGGGTCTCGGTCACAGTTTCGGAACCTCCAGAACGACCGTGGTGCCCGAACCGGGCGCGGAGAACAGCCTGGTTCGGCCTCCCACCTCTTTGATACGCGCGACCACCGACTCGGCGAGGCCGAGTCGCGCCGCGTCGACGTGCTCGAGATCGAACCCGACTCCGGCGTCGGTGACCATCGCCCGAACCGTCGTGTCATCCTGCGTGATGGTCACCTCCGCGTCGCCGACGCCGGAATGTCGACGAACGTTCTCTAAACATTCGCCGAGTGAGAGCAGAAACGCATCGAGCACGTCGCTCGGCAGCAGAAGACGGCCGGCCCCGTGCCACGACACCGTCAGCCCCATGCGATCGAAGCGCTGTTTGACCGACTCGAGGGTGTGTCCGAGGTCGCTCGTCTCGGTCGCCTCGAGGGTGTAGGCGCCCGACGACCGGGGCATCGGAGTACCCCCGAGGCGCAGCTGTCGCAACAGGCGTGCGTCTTCAGACGCCTGTGCCCGCAACGCGTCGCGTCTGACGCCCACCCCCGAATGCGCGAGCAGGGTCAGGGTGGCGAGAACGGTGTCGTGCATGAGCCTTGCCCCCTGCCGGCGCTGCGCCTCGGTCTCCGTCGCGTGCCGTTCGGCGAGATGGGCCCGCCCGAGTCGCGCGATGCGGGCGAGGGCGCGTGAGATGGTCACGGAAAGCCACATCGTGACGCCGGCGAGGAGCGACCAGCCGACGGCGAACGAGAGCACGCTCTGCAGGGGCGGCAGCACGCCCCACGTGGAGACGATCGTCGCCCCGAGCGCAAGCGCGGCTCCCGTCGCCAGCGTGGAGATGCGCAGGGCGCCGTCGAGGTTGCAGATGACGAGGGCGGGCAGGGCACCCGAGCCGAGGATGAGGCTGGCGCTCACGGTCGAACCCACGCCCGGGCCGAGTGCATCGATGCCCAGAAGCACGATCGTGACGGATCCAGCCAGCAGGACGGTCGCCGTCCAGGCCAGTGATCGAGTTCTGCCGATGATAGTGAACCCCGCGGCCATGGCCCCGTAGAACGGCACGGTCACGGTGAGGAGATCGAGGTTCGCCGGCACGTCGAGGGCCAGGGCGAAAAACGACGCACCGAGGAAGGAGAGCCCGACGAGCCGCGACGTTCTGGCGAAGAATCGTCGCTGCCCGTTCGCGCTCAGCGGCACGGGCGGCACCGGTCGACTGCTGAGAACCGGCGTCCAATCACGCCAGTCATGTTATCGGGTTCGTGCCCCGAAGTGGGGGAGCTGAACATATTGTGTTGCAGATACCGGGGGCGTAGCCTGAGGGAACCACTTGGGGGGATCCGCCGGGAGTGTCGTTGCTAAGACGACCTCCCGGCTTTATTTTTGCCCGGCTTTGTTTTGCTCGACTTGGCCGGACTCGCGTCGCCGGGTCAGGCATCCAGCAGTCGCCTGATGTGCCGCCCCACCGCGTCGTTCTCGATGAGGAACCCGTCGTGCCCGAACGGCGACGATACGACGACGGCATCGACCCCGTCTATGTTGCCGGGAACATGGCGCGCAATCTCGAGCTGGTCTTCGATGGGAAAGAGGCGATCGCTGTCGATGCCGATCACGACCGTGGGCACGGTCACGTTCGACAGCGCGTTCGACAGGCCGCCGCGCCCGCGACCCACGTCATGGGAGTTCATGGCCTGCACGAGAGTGATGTACGAGTTGGCATCGAAGCGCCGGGTGAATTTGTTGCCGTGAAAGTCGAGGTAAGACTCGACGGCGAACCGGCCGTCGCGGCCCAGAGGACTGATGCCCGACTGCCAGCTTCGCTCGAACCTGTCGTTCAACTCCGTAGGGCTGCGGTAGTTGAGAAGAGCCATGCGACGGGCCAGGGCGAGGCCGCGATGGGGCCCTTCGCCGTCGGCCGCGTCGTAGTAATCGCCGCCCGCGAATCGCGGATCGATGTGGATCGCCTCGACCTGCACCGAGTTCAGCGCGACCTGGTCGGCGCTCGAGCGTGCGGGGGCGGCGATGACGGCGAGCCGCTCGATGCGTTCGAGATGGGCGACCCCCCACTCGATCGCGTGCATGCCCCCCATCGAACCGCCGATGACCGCCGCCCAGCGTGAGATGCCGATGGCGTCGGAGAACGCGACCTGGGAGCGCACCTGGTCTGCGACGGTCGTGTAGGGAAAGGCCCGACCCCATTCCGTGCCATCAGGCCCGAGGGATGCCGGCCCCGTGCTTCCCTGGCAGCCGCCCAGCATGTTCGGACTGACGACGAACCACCTGTCGGTGTCGATCGCGAGGCCCGGCCCGACGATTCCGCTCCACCAGCCGTCGGTCGGATGCCCCGGGGCCGCGTCGCCGACGAGGTGGCTGTCGCCGGTCAACGCGTGCAGTACGAGAACGGCGTTGTCGCGCGCGGGCGAGAGAATTCCGAGAGTCTCGTACGCGATGCGCACATCGGGAATGCTCGCTCCGACCTCGAAGTCGAACGATCCGATCGAGACGAACTGACGGCTGCCGACCGGGTCGCCGTCGCGCCAGGCACCCGATGCGGGGGGCTTGCCGAGGATGGAGCGGATCTGCGCATCGGTGATGAAGCCGCTCGGAACGGTGTCTTCGGGTGTCTGCCAGTCCATATCACTTCATTCTCGCGTGCAGCGGGCGACCCGGCCCGATTGTTACGTCGGGTCGGGTCGCCGGGTCGTTCGCTGCGGTGGACTAGACCGCGGCGTTGGCGCGCGCCACCTCGCGTGCGGCTGTGAGGCCGGCCTGAAGGTCGGCCTTGATGTCATCGATGTTCTCGAGACCCACCGACAGGCGAACGAGTCCCGGCGTGACACCCGAGGTGAGCTGCTGCTCGGGGGTCAGTTGCGAGTGCGTCGTCGACGCCGGGTGGATGACGAGACTGCGCACGTCGCCGATGTTGGCGAGGTGGCTGAACAGCGTGAGGTTGTCGACCAACGCGCGCCCCGCATCCACGCCGCCCTTGAGCTCGAACGACAGCACGGCGCCGACGCCCTTCGGGGCGTACGTGTTGGCCGCGGCATACCACGGGCTCGTCGGCAGCCCGGCGTAGTACACGGTGGCGATGTCGTCGTGGGCGTCGAGCCACTCGGCGACGTCTTGCGCGTTCTGCACGTGGCGCTCGATGCGCAGGCTGAGGGTCTCGATGCCCTGGATGAGCTGCCACGCGCTCGCGGGTGCAATCGACGAGCCGAGGTCGCGCAGCAGCTGCACGCGCGCCTTGATGATGTAGGCGATGCCGTTGCCGAGCGCCTCGGAATAGTTGACTCCGTGGTACGAGGGATCGGGGGAGGTGAGGCCCGGGAAGCGCTCCGAGTTCTCGCTCCACGCGAACGTGCCGCCGTCGACGATCACCCCGCCGATGACGGTGCCGTGGCCGCCGAGGAACTTGGTGGCGGAGTGCACGATGATGTCGGCGCCGTGCTCGAACGGGCGAATCAGATAGGGCGTCGCGATCGTGTTGTCGACGATGAGCGGCACACCGGATTCGTGCGCGACGTCGGCGACGAGGCGGATGTCGAGGATGTTGATCTTCGGGTTTCCGATGGTCTCCGCGAAGAAGAGCTTCGTGTTCGGGCGCACGGCTCGGCGCCACTCGTCGGCGTCGTCTTGGTTCTCGACGAAGGTGGTCTCGATGCCGAGTTTCGCGAGCGTGTACTTGAACAGGTTGTAGGTTCCGCCGTAGATCGAGGCGCTCGACACGATGTGGTCGCCCGCCTCGGCGATGTTCAGCACGGCGAAGGTCTCGGCGGCCTGGCCCGAGGCGACCAGCAGCGCCGCCGTTCCGCCTTCGAGGGCTGCGACCCGCTCCTCTACGACGTTCTGCGTGGGGTTCTGGATGCGCGTGTAGATGTTGCCGAATTCGGCCAGCGCGAACAGGTTCTTCGCGTGGTCGGAGTTGTTGAAGACGTAGGAGGTCGTCTGGTAGATGGGTGTGGCGCGGGCATTGGTCACCGGGTCGGGAGCCGCGCCCGAGTGGATCTGCTTGGTCTCGAATTTCCAGTCGGCGTCGTTGTCGCTCATGAATCCTGCTTCCTTGGGGCGAGTGCGAGAGCTGGTCGCTCTCAGGCGAGCCTAGGAACCGGGCGCACGAGCGTCAACGCCCGGGGACACACGGCGTAACAGCCACCGCGGGTTGGGCTCGACCAGGGGCCGGAACACCTGTCGAATCGGCCGCGATGCCAGAAGAAACGTGACGACGATCGCGAACAGGATCATCGCCGGCAGGTACCAGAGCTGAGGGTCGCTCTCGAGGATGCCCGACTCCCGGAACGGGTAGAGGACGAAGGTGTGCAGCAGATAGATGTAGAGCGTCGCCTGCCCCAGGTCGGTGAAGACGGTGCGCCGACGGGGAACGAGAACGAGAAAAGCGAACGACAGGATGACGGCGACGGCGATTACGGCGAGGCGGATACCCCCGGCCCACCAGTCGTCGTACCCCATCGCCGGATAAGGCTCGTCGAACAAGAGGAACCCTCGGATGCCGATCTCGCGCCAGAAGTCGATCCCCAGAAAGGCCACGACGGCGACGGCCGCGAACGCGGCGACTGCGCCGGCGCGCCACCATGTCACCGTCGCCGGAGACCACGACAGCCATCGTCGGGTGAGGTCGCTGCCCCGCAGTCGCCACCCGAGTACGAAGAACGGCAGCAGGCCGAGGGTGCGCGACACGGCGAACTCCGACGTGATCGCTCCGAAGTAGCCGGCCCACACCGAGACGATGACGCTGGTGAGAAGCGGATAGCGCAGTTGGGCGAGGTACGGCAGGCCCACGCGCCACGCGATCAGAGACAGGATGAACCACAGGGTCCACGACGGCTGTGCCAGGTCGAGGTTGAGCGTGCCGACCACCGCCCAGCGCACCAGGGTCCAGATGGTCTCGAAGATCAGGTAGGGCAGTACGAGGTCCCTCACCAGGCGCTTGAGCTGCTTCGCGCCAGGAGGGCTCGCCTTGGCGAAGTAACCGCTCACCAGCACGAACACGGGAACGTGGAACGCGTAGATGACGAGGTAGACGCTGTACGACGTGTCGGAAGCCGAGATGAGCCGCAGAATCGCGTGACCGACGACCACGAGGGTGATCGCCAGGTAGCGGGCGTTGTCCCAGAGGGGCAGCCGCTCTTTCGACACAGTGTCGGGGGCAGCGCTGCCTGGAGGGCGGGACCGCGGCGGAGTTGTCACGGCGCCCAGCCTAGCTCCGCGTCGAATTCGGCCGAAGCGCCTTCGGTCGGGACTGCGCTCGGGAAAGGACTAGCGTTGAGACCTACGTTTTCACCGGGGTCGGGAGATGCATTCAATGATTCGTCGCGCAGTCGTCACGGGAGCCAGTTCGGGCATCGGGGAGGCCACTGTGACCGCCTTGCGCGCCGACGGCTGGGATGTCGTCGGCGTCGCCCGCCGCCGGGATCGTCTCGAAGCGCTCGCGAACCGGACCGGCGCCCGATACTTCGTCGCCGACCTCACCGTTCAGAACGATGTGAACGCCCTCGCCGCGTACCTCGCCGAGACCGGCGGTGTCAGCACCCTGGTCAACAACGCGGGAGGTGCGCGCGGGCTCGACTCCATCGAGAACGGCGGTGTCGACGACTGGTCGTGGATGTACGAGGTCAACGTGCTGGCGGTCAAGAGAGTGATCACGGCGCTTCTTCCGCTTCTGCGGGAGTCGACCCGCGACGGCGGTGTCGCTGACATCGTGACCGTGAGCTCGATCGCGGGGCACATCGCGTACGAGGGCGGCGGCGGGTACAACGCGTCGAAGTTCGCCGTGCACGCGATGCTCGAGGTGCTGCGACTCGAGGTGAGCGGAGAGCCCATCCGTGTGCTCGAGGTCGCGCCGGGCATGGTCTACACCGAGGAGTTCTCGCTGAACCGGTTCGGGGGTGACAAGGAACGGGCCGAGAGTGTGTACGCCGATGTTCCCGACCCCCTGGTCGCCGACGACGTCGCCCGCGTGATCGTCTCGATGGTGGAGCAGCCACCACATGTGTCGCTCGACCTCGTGGTCGTCAAGCCGGTCGCGCAATCCGCGGCGTACAAGGTGCACCGCGGGGCGCTCGAGACCAGGCCTCAGGATCACCGGGCCTGATCCGAGGCCGGACCGATCTTCGCGAGCCAGTCGTCCACAATCACGTCGTCGGCGAAGAGCACAACGCCGAAGACCAGCAAAGGCCCGTCACCAGCTGGCCGCGGCTCCACCGTCATGAACGGGTGGTACGCGCCCCGCTCGGGGCAGGAAAGCCGGTACCGTTGACGCATGATTCGACACGACGAGACGACACGTGCCGGTGAACTCACGGAGGCCGAGCCCGAACGCGAAGTGCTGGGATGGCTCGAATTCGGCGACGCCTCGCGGGAGCTCGCGCGCGACGTTCTGCAGAGCGGATTCGTTCCCGATTTCGTGATCGCCATCGCTCGCGGAGGCCTCCTCCCCGCCGGAGCCCTCGCCTATGCGCTCGGCACGAAGAGCTGCGGCAGCCTCAATGTGGAGTTCTACTCAGACGTCGAGACCACGCTTCCCGAGCCGATCCTGCTGCCGCCGATGCTCGACAACACGGCTCTCATCGGCAAAAACATCCTGCTGGTCGACGACGTGGCCGATTCGGGTCGCACACTGGCCCTCGTCGTCGGCCTGCTCGAGAACGTCGGTGTCATCGTCAAGACGGCGACGCTGTACTCGAAGCCGCGATCCGTGATCGAACCCGACTTCTTCTGGCGAAAGACCGACAGGTGGATCGTCTTCCCCTGGTCGGCGCACCCGCCGGTCAGCGTCTGATGTCCATCCACCTGGCCGGTGGCTGAACCTTATGTCCGACCCGGCCGATCTCTTCTCAGGCAGGCACCAGATCGATCCCGCCTGGGCCGACGCGCTCCAGCCCGAAGCCGCAACGATCGACGATCTCCGGCGGTTCCTCGCTGAGGAGGACGCGGCGGGGCGCGGGTTCCAGCCCGCTGCAGCCCAGGTGCTCCGCGCTTTCCGGCTGCCGCTCGCCGATGTGCGCGTGCTCATCCTCGGCCAGGATCCCTATCCCACGCTCGGGCACCCCATCGGTCTCTCCTTCGCCACCGACGTCCACGTGCGTCCTCTTCCCCGCAGCCTTCAGAACATCTACCGAGAATTGCGCGACGACATCGGGGTTCCGACACCGGAGCACGGCGACCTCTCCGCGTGGTCGCACTCCGGCGTCATGCTCCTCAACCGCGTCCTCACCGTGAGGCCGGGCGCCGCCGGCTCGCACCGGCGCGTGGGATGGGAGCGGGTGACCGACCTCGCGGTACGCACGCTCGCCTCGCGGGGCACCCCGCTGGTTTCCATTCTCTGGGGCCGGGACGCGGCCGCCGTCAGGCCGCTGCTCGGCACCACGCCCACGATCGAGTCAGCGCATCCGAGCCCCCTGTCGGCCAGCAGGGGATTCTTCGGGTCGCGGCCGTTCAGCCGGGCGAACGCCCTGCTCGAAGCGCAGGGCGCGCAGCCTGTCGACTGGTCGCTCGTGCCCCGGCCGCAATAGGCTTGCACAATGCTTGAAGAGGAGTACCAGCCGCGGCGCAGACTGCCGCCCGAGTTGCGCCCGAAGTCGCCGCCTCCGCCGACATTCGAATACGTCATCCGCGACGCCACGACCCGAGACCTTCCCGACATCCGGGAGATCTACAACCACTACGTCGCGAACAGTACTGTCACCTTCGACGAAGATCCGATGTCGCTGAAGGCCTGGCGCTCCAAGTTCGCCTGGGTGGCCAAACTCGGGTTCCCGTTCCTCGTGGCGGTCTCACCCGGTGGCACCGTGCTCGGCTTCGCCTATGTGGCCCCGTGGAAAGAGAAGGCGGCCTATCGGCGCACCGTCGAGAACTCGATCTACCTTGGGCCGGCCGCGACGGGCAAGGGGCTCGGCAAGGCGCTCATGGCCGAACTGCTGACACGCGCCAAGGCCGTGGGCATCAAAGAGGTTCTCGCCGTGATCGCCGACCAGGGTGCCGAGGCATCGTTGAAGATGCACGAGAGCTTCGGGTTCACAGAGGTGGGCCGGCTCGGCAGGGTCGGGTTCAAGTTCAATCGCTGGCTCGGAACGGTGATGCTGCAGAAGTCGCTGAAGTAGGCGACGTCCCGGGGCGGGCGCTATTCGCCCGTCGCGCCGTCGAGCATCTCGCGCAGGATGTCGATGTGACCGATGTGGCGTGCCGTCTCCTCGACAAGGTGCGCTGTAATCCACCGCAGGGTGAAGCGAGCTTCGCGGCCGTGGCAGAGGTCGTCGAGCGAGTACCTCTGCTGCACGGCGCGTGATTCGGCGATGGCCGCCTCGTAATCGGCGATGATGTCGTCGAGCGAGTCCGCTTCGGTGACGCGGAACTCGCCGTCGGGGTCCTCGTCCGTCCAACGGTATGCGATGTTCTGCTCGCCATGCATGACCTCGCGGAACCAGGACCGCTCCACGTCGGCCAGGTGGCGGATCAGCCCCGAGACCGTGGTGAGCGAGGGCAGGAGCCGGCGGGCGGCATCCGAATCGCTGAGACCCGTGGCCTTGTAGATCACGGTGGCGCGTTGCAGGTCGAGGAACGCGTCGAGCGTCGATCGTTCGTCGCCGCGGCCGGGAGGCTCGGGCCTGTCGTCGTCGGGGAGGGTTCCGGTGCTCGTCGAGGTCACGGGTCTCAGCCTAGAACTAGGCTCGAAATCATGACATCCCCGCACGAGCTCTCTGCCCTCGATCAGTACCGGCTTGTGCAGCGGAGAGAGCTCGGGGTTGTCGAACTGACCCGTCACTATCTCGACCGCATCGAGGCCCGCAACGGCGAACTCGGGGCGTTCTTCACCGTCACCGCCGAACGCGCGCTGAAGCGTGCGCGGCACGTCGAAGAGTGCGTGCCCCGGTCGACGAGACTCTGGGGGTTGCCGTTCGCCGACAAGGACCTGTGGCGACGTGAGGGAGTGCGCACGACGTTCGGCTCGCGCGCGTTCGCCGACTTCATACCCGAGAGCACCGACGAGCTTCCTCGCGTACTCGACGAGGCGGGCGCCGTCAGCCTCGGCAAGACCGCGACGCCGGAGTTCGGGATGACGAGCCACACCGAGACGGTCGTCGCACCGCCCGCCCGCAACCCGTGGAACACCGATCTGGGCCCCGGCGGATCGAGCGGCGGAGCAGCGGTCGCGGTCTCGGCGGGCCTGCTGCCGTTCGCACCGGGTTCGGATGGCGGGGGATCGATCCGCATCCCGGCCGCGGCCTGCGGGCTCGTGGGCCTCAAGCCGTCGCGGGGACGCGTGCCGGCCCTGTCGGGCATCGACGCGCTCGGCGGGCTCTCGGTGGCAGGGCCGATTGCACGCAGTGTCGCGGATGCGGCATTTCTGCTCGACGGCATGATCGGGCGCCGGGGTTCGGCCGTCGACGACCATTTCGCCCTGCGTGCGCCGAGCGAAGACGACGGCGATTTCCTCGGCTACGCGATCCGCGGGGAGGGACGCTTTCAGATCGGAGTGTGCGTCGACTCGCCGTGGTCGTCGTCGCACGAGATCGTCGTCGACCCCGAGATCATGTCGGTGCTGGCGGATACGGTCGAGGCGCTTTCCGCGCTGGGGCACGGCATCGAGGAGGTCGGCCTCGAACCGGCGCCCGCATACGTCGGCGCGTTCAGCGCGGTCTGGCAGGCGGCGGCCGCGCAGATCCGGCTCGGCCCCGGGGGCCGGGCGCATCCGGATGTCGGCGGCGACATCGAGCCCCTGACCCGCTGGCTGCGCGACCGCGGCCGCGGCCTGTCGGCTGTGCAGCTCGCCGACGCCCTGGCGGAGTTGTCGCGTTTCGAGCGCGGTGTCATCGCGGGATTCTCGGGCTTCGACGCCGTTCTCACCCCGACGCTCGCCCTGCTCCCTCGGCCCATCGGCTGGTACGACGCGGTCGATGCACAACGCAACTTCGCCCAGCAGGTGCAGTACTCGCCGTTCACCTCGTTCGTGAATGTCGCGGGACTCCCGGCCATCACGCTGCCGATCGGCACGAGTGCGGGTGGCCTTCCCATCGGAATGCAGCTCATCGGTCGTCCGGGTGGCGAGGGAGTTCTGCTGTCGATCGGGCGACAGCTGGAGCGACGCCTGCGCTGGGAGGACCGGCATCCGCTCGCGTGGAATTGATGCGGTAGTCCACTCGAGGTTAGGTATGCCTATACTAAGTTCGATGAGAGTTCTGATGACCGAGGCGGGAGCCGTACCCACGACCGCCGGGCGCATACTGCTGGCAGGCGATTCGACGATTGTTCCCGCCATCCGCGAACTGATCGAGACCCTTCCCGATACGGCCCGGGGACAGGTCTTCATCGAGGTCGCGACCGCGCTCGACATCACGCCGCTCGAGACCCCCGAGCGCATGACGGTGAGCTGGCTGGCTCGCGACGTGCGTGCCGGAGCTCCCGGACAGATACTCGATCAGGCTGTTCGTGCCTGGGTCAGCGAGATGACCACCGGCGACGTCGTCGTCGACGGAGCCGAGTTGTGCGTCTGGCTGGGCGGCGAGGCTGCTCGCAGCGACGACCTTCGTTCGAACCTCGAAGACAGACTCGGCTCGAGTCGCGAAACCCTCGCGCGCTGATTTCACTCCCGCAGCGAACTCTTCGCGCGAGGCCGGCCGCTAGAACTGCGTGTTGGCGTAGACCGGCGCGGCAGAGGCGAGAAGTCGCTGCAGTGTGGCCGCAGACGACGGGGTGAACTCCCGGAGCGCTCCGGCCGCCGAAGCAGTGCGCGCATCTGCGCCCCCGAGATAGAGGGCGCCGAGCACCCAGGCATCCATCTCGAGGTCTACGTGCGCGTCGGCGATGCGCTCGAGTCGACCGGCGCCGGCCTCGGTTGTGAGCCTGAACGAGCCCGCCGCGAATCCGAGGGGATCGTCGACGCGGAATGAGACGCTGCCGTCGTGGCTGTACGCGCGCGCGGCGAAGGCGACGATCGGGTCGAGGATACGCAGCCAGATGCGATCGTCGACGTTCTTCACGCTGACGACCCGCGGGTCGACGAGCGCCCAGCGCAACGCGTCGTCGGGCGGGCCCGACGAATAGGTGACGCGGGTGGTCAGGTCGATCGAGGCCAGGTACTGCCACAGCGCGAGGGAGGCGTTCGGCTCGGTCGCCACGAAGTCGGTGACCTCGATCGTGTGGGGCTGGGAGTGCCACCCGGCGAAGCGGTAGGTCACGTAGCCGTCGAGAACGCCGGCGTCGGAGTAGTGCACGGCCGCACGGCGGCCCCTGTCTTCGTCACCCTCTTCGGTGATCCGTCCGGAGATGCGGTCGCCATACTGAGCGTGTCGACCGATCGAGCCCGGCTGCTTCGCGTGGAAGGCATCGAAGAGGGCGGGAGCCAAACCGGGTATGTCGTGTACATCGATGACCGAGCACTGCCCCTGTGGGAGGGTCATGAGCGCGAAACGCGAGTCGGTGTCGACGGCCAGGTCGTGAACCCAGGTCGCGGTGCCGAACCCGAATCGGCGGTAGATCGATGCCTCCGATGCGGTGAGCGCGGCCACGGCGAAGCCCGCGTCGGCGGCGCGGGCGAGATCGTCGGTCATCATTCGGCGCAGGATGCCCCTGCGCCGGTGCGTGGCCCGAACCGTCACAGACGAGATGAGGTGAGCGGGAAGCTGCACACCGGGGCTGACCGTCAGCGGTCTTTCAAACGACGCGAACGTGGCGACCGGGATGTCGGCGTGCAGCGAGTGGGCGGGCGCCGCGGTGTCGTACACGCCCGTGAGGGCCTGTGCGTCTTCGACGAGGTAGCCGGCCAGGGCCGCGGCGTGGGCCGGCGTCGGACGGCGACCCAGAAATCCGAGCGTGTCTGCCTCGAGCCAGCCGGCGGTCGACGCGTCCGGAGCGTCGCCGTCGCGGCCGGCCGGGAAGGTGCGGAATTCGAGGGACTTCGTCACGGTACTCACGCCTCCCACGTTAGCCGAGCAACGCGACCGGACTCAGTCGATCGGTTCGAGCAGGCCCGCCTCACTCGCGTCGAGCGAGATGGTCGGAAGGGAGGAGGTGATGACGCTTCCGTCTGCACGGAGATTGCCTTCGACGTCTGCGGCCCGGGGGGCGCCCGGCAACCGGGGCCCGTGGTGGTCGAGCCCGATGAGAACGGGCTCTCCGGCCTGCACCGTCACGCTCTCGCCGCGCACGACGATGGTTGCCCGATCTCCCTCTTCGACGGTCAGCTCGATGTCGCCCTGTCGCACGTCGATCTTCACACGGGTGTTGCGCAGGGTGATGCGATAGGTGAGACCCTGCCACTCTTCGGGCAGGCGCGGATCGATCGTGATTCGCCCGCCGTGGTCGCGGAAGCCTCCGAATCCGTACACCAGCGCGCTCCACACGCCCCCCGTGGATGCGACGTGCACCCCGTCGGCGGTGTTGTTGTGCAGGTCGGCCAAGTCGACGAACAGCCCCGACGTGAAGTACCTGAGGGCGAGGGACGAATAGCCGACTTCTGCGGCGATGATCGACTGCACCACGGCCGAGAGGGTCGAATCGCCGGTCGTGATCGGGTCGTAGTAGTCGAAGTCTGCGCGCTTCTCGGCAGCCGTGAACTGGTCGCCCTGCAGCAGCAGTGCCAGAACCACGTCTGCCTGCTTCAGCACCTGGAAGCGGTAGATCACGAGGGGATGGAAATGCAGGAGCAGGGGACGCTTCTCAGGCGGCGTGTGCGAGAGGTCCCAGCGCTCCTTCTCGAGGAACTGGGCGTCTTGGGGGTGGATGCGCAGGTTGTCGTCGAAAGGGATGTGCATTGCCTCGGCGGCTCGCGACCACGCGTCGATCTCGGCCTCGTCGAACGAGACCCTCGCCGCCATGCGGTCGTACGCCTGGGGGTTCTCCTCACGGATGCGCGTGACCGCCGCGGCGGCGGAGCGCAGATTCGACCGGGCCATGACGTTCGTGTAGAGGTTGTCGTTGACCACCGTCGTGTACTCGTCGGGGCCGGTGACGCCGTGGATGTGGAAGATGTCTCCGCCGTTGGCTCGCCAGAATCCGAGGTCGGCCCACATGCGCGCGGTCTCGACCAGAATGTCGATGGCCTCACGGGCGAGAAAATCCTCATCGCCCGTAGCTGAGACATACTGCGTGAGAGCATGCGAGATGTCGGCGTCGATGTGGTACTGCGCGGTGCCGGCGGCGTAGTACGCCGACGATTCGAGGCCGTTGATGGTGCGCCACGGAAAAAGGGCGCCGAGCTGGTTGAGCTCGGTGGCGCGCATGCGGGCGTGGTCGAGCATCGCGTGCCGGAAGCGCAGTGCGTTGCGCGCGGCGATGGGCGACGTGTAGGTGAGGAAGGGGAGGACATAGACCTCGGTGTCCCAGAAATAGTGGCCGCCGTAGCCCGACCCGCTGACGCCCTTGGCCGATACGCCCTGGCCGTCTGCGCGCATGGATGCCTGCGCCAGCTGGAACAGGTTCCACCTCGTGGCCTGCTGCACGACGGGCTGCCCCGTGAGCACGACGTCGGTGCGGGCCCAGAAGTCTCCGAGCCAGTCGCGTTGACGCTCGACGAACGACTCCATGCCCTCGTCGCGGGCGCGGTCGAGCGTGCGGTCGCAGCGGTCGGCCAGTTCGCGGGTGGGCACGCCCGATGACGTGTGGTAGCTGACCGTCTTCGTGATGCGGATGGTCTGGCCCTGTTTGGCGCGGATGCGGTAAACGTGTTTGGCGAGGTCGTCGCCGATCTGCGACGACTCCTCGAACTCGTTCTCGGTCTGAATCGTGTGATCTGCTCCGCAGGCGATTGTCATGCCCGAGTTCGTGCAGCGGTAGCCGAGCACGTAGCGGCCGTCTTGATCACGCTGGTAGCGCGGCTGCAGCACACGGTCGGTGAATGCCTCCGCCTTGCGGGGGTCGAAGTCCTTCGATGAGGCTGCCGGCGCGTGGTATTCGTCGATGCCGTCCTGCCGGTTGAGGATCTGGCTCGAGATGACCACCGACGCGTCGGCGTCGAGCAGAGTGACCTCGTAGTCCATGAAGGCCAGGTGCCGATCGGTGAACGACACCATGCGGCGCGAGTTGATGAGCACCCGTTTGCCCGAGGGCGTGCGCCACTCCAGCGAGCGACGCAGGATGCCGTCCCGCAAATCGAGCCTGCGCTCGTACATCGGCAGGTCGGCCTCGGTGAGCACGAGCGGCTCGTCGTCGACGTAGAGCCGGATGATCTTCGCGTCGGGAGCGTTCACGATGGTCTGGCCGACGCGGGCGAAGCCGAAGGCCTCCTCTGCGTGCCTGATGGGCCAGGTCTCGTGGAACCCGTTGATGTAGGTGCCGTGCTCGTGGCCGTCTCGCCCTTCGTCGACGTTGCCTCGGAGGCCGAGGTATCCGTTTCCGATCGCGAAGAGCGTCTCGGTGCGGCCCATGTCTTTCGAACTGAAGTCGGTTTCGACGAGCGCCCATTCGTCGAGGGGAAAGCGGTTGCGATCGAGCGGATCGCGGGAGACCAGGTTCATGCGGATTCCCCGTGCGTGAGAGTCGATGACAAATGGACGTTCAGAGGAAGCAGCTCGTCGAGGTCGTCGACGACGATCTCGGCTCCGCTGGCGAGAAGTTCTGCGGTGCCGGCACCCCGATTGACCCCGACGACGAGACCGAAGTCGCCGTCGCGTCCGGCCTGCACGCCGGAGTGCGCGTCCTCGACGACGACGCACTGCTGCGGCGTGAGTCCGAGGCATTCCGCTGAATAGGCGTAGGTGGCGGGGGATGGCTTGCCGACAAGACCTCGATCGGCCGCGACGAGGCCGTCGATAACCACGTCGAAGCGATCCCGGATGCCTGCCGCGCGGAGCACGGGTTCGGCGTTCCGCGAACTCGACACGACGGCCACGAGGATGCCCGCGTCTGTGACGGCGTCGAGGAACCGCAGGGAGCCGGCGTAGGGTGCGACGCCGTCGGTTGCGAGAGTCTCGGTGAACACCGAGTTCTTGCGATTGCCGAGGCCGCAGACGGTCTCGAGTTCGGGGGCGTCGTCGGGTGTTCCCTCGGGCAGGATGATCGATCGCGATGCCAAAAACGATCGAACCCCGTCGTAGCGGGGCTTGCCGTCGATGTAGGCGAAGTAGTCGGCGTCGGTGTAGGGCTCGGCGATGCTCTGCGAGGCCAGGTAAGTCGAGAAGAGGCGAGCCCAGGCCGCCATGTGCACATCGGCCGTCGGAGTGAGAACGCCGTCGAGGTCGAAGAGCACGGCCCTCAGCGACAGTAGCCGCTCGCGCGCGTCGGGCGGAGTGAGCACCGGAACAGGGGCAGAAGTCACAGGAGTCCTTGTGGGTTCTGGGGGCGAGGGGAAACGAAAAAGTCTGGAGGTGATGCGGGGCATTTTTGCAATCGTAGCGGCTGCATGGAAACGTTTCCTCACTCCCCGCGTCAGGTGCGGGAAAGCCACGGCTGGATGAGCGACTCCGACACCCCCCAGAGGCGTGTGGCGACGGAATCGTCGCGGGCGGCCCTGCTCGTTCTGCCGTGGGGAACGAGTCCGTCGAAGTACGTTCCGCTCGGAGCCGATGGTTCGGCCGCCGAGGCCAGCTCGACCAGCGGCGCGGCACCGGCTTCGGGAGTAATTCCGAGTCCGCCGAAGCCGAGCGCGTTGCCGAGCCGGAGCATCCAGGACCCGGCGCCGAAAGAGGTCGTGACGAAGCCCGGATGGAACGCGTATGCGGTGATGCCGCTGCCCTCGGTTCGGCGAGCCAGCTCTCGTGTGGTGAGGATCACCGCGGTCTTGGCCGAGCCGTACGCCTGCCATCCGCCCAACCACGGGCGCCCGCGGCTGTCGAGGTCGTTGAGCCTGAGCCGTCCCCAGCGGGCGGCCACGCTGGCGGTAGAGACGACCGTCACGGAGTGCCCCGCCGCGGCCGTCTTGCGGAATCTCGGCAACAGGAGCGTGGTCAGCAGGAACGGCGCGAGATGGTTCACCTGAAAGGTCGACTCGTGGCCGTCGACCGTCTGCTCGCGGTGCGATACGAGTCCGCCGGCGTTGTTCGCGAGCACATCGATGCGTTCGAACCGGTCGAGAAGCTCATCAGCCACGCGGCGCACGTCAGAGAGCGACGCGAAATCGGCGACGAATGCGTCGGCGTTCTCGATGGATGCGGCCACGGCGCGCGTACGGTCGGCATTGCGACCGACGACGGCGACCCGGGCCCCGCGGCGTCCGAGCTCCTCCGCTGCGGCACGACCGATTCCCGAACTCGCCCCGGTGAAGACGGCGGTCGCGCCGTCGAGGGGGCGACCGTCGGCTGTCACCTGTAGTTGCCCTTCTCGAGCCCGGCCTCGATCTCGAATCGGTTGGTCAGGGCGTTTTTGCCCGCGAGCAGGTACAGCGCGGGAAAGACGAGGCCGTACTTCTTCCACTGCTGCCGGTGCACGGCCTCATGCTCGAGCACCGCCGGCTTGGCGTTGGTGTCGGTGAGGTATACGCCGCCGACGCACGATCCGCCGCGCGAGAACGCCCACTTCGGCAGGCCTCGAAAAACGAAGAGGCCGTCTACCCGACGCACTTTTCCGGTGCTGAGGGTGAAGCCCCAGGCGAGCGCGATCGCGGTGGCATACAGGTAGCCGGCGCGGGCCAACGGGGGAGCGAGCAACACGGACTTCAGGGCCCTGGTCGCGGCCGTGTCGGGGACGGTGACCGGACTCACGCGCCGACGGGCCGACCGTAGGTCTCGAGGAGGCGGAGCCAGACCTCGTTGACGGTCGGGTAGGCCGGCACGGCGTGCCAGAGGCGCTCGATCGAAACCTCGGCCGTGACCGCGATCGTGGCCGCGTGCAGCAGTTCGCTCACGTCGGGGCCGACGAACGTGAGGCCCAGAATGACACTGCGGTCTTCGTCGACGACCATGCGTGCGGTGCCCGTGTAGCCGTCGGCGCGCACGCTCGCTCCCGCAACGTTTCCGATCTCGTAGTCAACGACGCGGGTTCGGTATCCGGCCTTCTCTGCGGCGGCGGCCGTGAGCCCGATCGAGGCGACCTCCGGGTCGGTGAACGTGACCTGCGGAACGGCCTGGTGATCTGCGGTGGCGACATGTGCGCCCCACGGCCCGTCGAAGATCTCTCGACCCGCGGCGCGTGCGGCGATGACGTCGCCCGCGGCGCGCGCCTGGTACTTGCCCTGGTGGGTGAGCAGCGCACGGTGATTGACGTCGCCCGTGGCATAGAGCCAGCCCCCGTCGAACGGCTCGCCGTCGTCGGTGACGACCCGCAGTGTGTCGTCGACCGTGAGCCAGTCGCCCGGGATGAGCCCGATGGTCTCGAGTCCGAGATTGTCGGTGCGGGGAACGCGGCCCGTGGCCACGAGCAGTTCATCGGCCACGACGGTCGATCCATCGTCGAGGCGCACGAGCACGTCGCCGCCGGGGAGGCGCTCGACGGCGGCGGGCGACGTGTGCAGGCGAAGGGTGACTCCGAGGCTCGTCAGCGACGTGCTCACGAGCTCACCGGCGAACGGCTCCATCGTGTCGAGGATGCCGCCCCGGGAGACGAGCGTGACCACTGATCCGAGGCCCGCGTAGGCGGTGGCCATCTCGACAGCGACGACGCCGCCCCCGATGATCGCGAGGCGGGGTGGGATCGTCTGGGCGCTCGTGGCCTCCCTGCTCGTCCAGGGCCGGGCTTCCTTCAGCCCGGGGATGTCGGGCAGGAGAGCTGCCGATCCTGTCGACACGGTGATCGCATGCACGGCGGAGTATCGCGTCGTCTGCCCGTCGGCGCCGGTCACCTCGATCTCTTTCGGGCCGACGAACCGGGCGTAGCCGCGAATCAGATCGATTCCCGCTCCGGCGACCCATTCGGCCTGGCCGTCGTCTTTCCAGTCGCTGGTGAACGAGTTGCGGCGTTCGAGCACGGCGGCCACGTCGATGTCGCCCGTGACGGCCTGTTTCGCGCCGTCGACGGCGCGTGCGGCGCGCAGCACGGATGCGCTTCGCAGCAGGGCCTTCGACGGCATGCACGCCCAGTAGCTGCACTCGCCGCCGACGAGTTCGCTCTCGACGAGCGCCGTGCGCAATCCGCCTCGAACGGCCCGGTCGGCGACGTTCTCGCCGATGGCGCCTGCCCCGATGACGATGAGGTCGTATTCGGTCGTTGTCATGATGATGTCCTAGCGTCAGTGGCCCGTGAATCGGGCCGTCGTGCGGGTGGCGAAGGCCTCGAGGCCGATGCGGGCGTCGTCGCTCGCAGCGAGACGCACCAGGGCGGGTTGGAGTTCGGCCTCGGCCGCAGCATCGCCCGAACGCACGGCGATGCGGGCGTTGGCCAGCGCCGCCTGTACGGCGAGCGGCGCCTGCGCTGCGACGCGCTCGGCGAGCTCGAGCGCCCGATCGAACTGGATGCCGTTGGGCACCACTTCTTGCACGAGGCCGATGCGCAGGGCCTCGGCCGCGTCGAACATGTCGCCCGTCAGAATCCAGCGCATGGCGTTGCCCCAGCCGACGGCGCGAGGAAAACGAAGCGTGGCTCCGCCGAACGGCAGGATGCCCCGACTCACCTCGAGCTGACCGAACCGCGTCGAATTGGCGGCGACGACGATGTCACTGGCGAGCATCAGCTCTATTCCGAGAGTCAGGCAGATGCCCTGCACGGCCATCACGACCGGCTTGCTGAGGCTGCGGCCCGAGACCTGCCACGGGTTGATGCCCTCGTCGTCGACGTAGTCGATTCCGGTCTCCGTGATGCGCGGGCCGATGTCGGCCAGGTCGAGGCCGGCGGTGAAATGATCGCCCGCCGCGTGAACGAGGCCGACGCGGAGGTCTGGGTCGGAATCGAGTTCGCCGTAGGCCGTGGAGAGCTGCTGCAGCATCGAGAAGTCAGCCGCATTGCGCTTCTCGGGCCTGTCGAGCCTCATGAGAAGCACGTGCCCGCGGCGCTCGGTGACGACGCGAACATGATCGGTCCGATCGGCTTCGGTCATAAGGCGCGCTCCTCTGGTGAAACGACGGGACGGGTGAGCGCCGAGATGATGCGAAGAATGCTGGGCAGGTCGTTCGAGGCGGATTCCGGCGTCGACGGGGCGAACTCCGTGATGCCCCCGCCGACGAGCGGAAAGACCGCGCGGACAGCCGCAATGGCCTGCACGAGGTGCTGCACCGACGGGCCGAACGGCTCGGGATACCCCACGCCGTCGATCTCGGCGGGGTCGAGCACGTCGAGGTCGACATGGATGTAGACCGAACTCGCTCCCGTGCCCGCGATCGCGGCGATCAGCGCCTGGGGCTCCTGCAGTTCGGTGGCCGTCACCATCGCGATGCCGGAGGCGTCGATGTAGGCAGCCTCCTCATCGTCGAGCGAGCGCGTGCCGGCGAGCACCAGGTGCTGCGTCGACAACGGCGTGGAGGGAACGAGGGGCTCCGGCCCGTCGCCGAGCAGAGTGCGCAGAACCATTCCGTGAAATGCGTGAGAGGAGGAAGTCTCGGGCGAGTTGAGGTCGCCGTGCGCGTCGAACCACACGACCGCGGTTCTCGAGTCGCCGGAGTTCGCGAGCGCGTGCGGGATCGCTCCGAGTTCGACGGCGCAATCGCCGCCGATCGTGATCACCGGGGCGGAGGTGCCCGCGAGCACACGCCGTTGGCTCGCGAGCACCGACTGGATCGCCGTGTAGCGCAGAACCCCGGTGCCCTGCGACTCGCCCGCGCCGGCCGGCACATCGACGATTCGCGTGGCGGCGGCGGGCAGGTCCCCCTGGATGGCCGTCGCCCCGTCGACGAGGCGCATGGCCCGCGACGAGCCGGAGCCCTGCCACTGGGGCACGATCACGAATGTAGCTGGCACTCGCTCAGTCTTCCACGGTCTTCGGCGCGCGTGACCGAATGCTATTCGACCGGGGCGTCGATCGGCCGGGGCGCTTGGTTCTTCGCCTTCAGCTGCGCCAGGCGGGCGTCGACTTCGGTGAGTTCGCCGAGGTCGTCGAGGCTCTCGAACTGCGAGTCGAGGCTCGAGGCCGTCAACTCCTCCTGGCCGCGTACCTTGGCCTCCTCGCGGCGGATCTTGTCTTCGAAACGCCCCAGCTCGCTCGTGGGGTCGAGAACGTCGACGCTCTTGAGCGCGTCTTGAACCGTGCTCTGCGCTTCGACGGTCTTGGCGCGCGCGGCCAGCTCGTCGCGCTTGCGCGTGAGCTGGCCGAGCTTCTCTTTCATGGAGTTGAGGCCCGACTTCAGCTTTTCGACCACTTCGGTCTGCGATGCGATCGACGGCTCCGCGTCGGTCGCCTCCTTCTCGCTCTGCAGTTGGCGCGTCAGGGCGACCTTGGCGAGGGCATCGAACTTGTCGGCGTCGACGGTGTTTCCGGCCGCGCGGAGTTCGTCGCCCTTCTGGCTGGCGGCCAACGCCTTGCGACCCCAGTCGTCGGCGGTCTGAACGTCTTCGCGGTGGTCGTCCTCGAGCATCCGCAGATTGCCGATGGTCTGGGCGATGGCGCTCTCGGCATCGGCGATGTTGTCGCTGTAGTCGCGCACGAGCTGGTCGAGCATCAACTGGGGATCTTCGGCCTGGTCGATGAGCGCATTGATGTTCGCCTTCGCGAGCTGGGTGATGCGACCGATGATTGACTGCTTTGCCATTGTCATACTCCTTGGGTTGGAACCGTGGATTGTGCGTCGTGAATTGAATTTAGAAGCGTCCGCCGCCGCCGCGACGACCGCCTGAACGCCCTGATGACGAGCTGCGTCCTGATCCCGACGACCGTGACGAGCCCGACGACCGTGACGACCCCGACGAACGTCCGCCGCCGCCCCAACTCGACGAGCCGCCGAACATTCCGCCCGAGTAGGAGCCTCGCGACGAACCGCCGCCGGAGAGCAGTCCGCCGAGGAGCCCTCCCAGCACGGCCGAACCGTCGATTCCCGAGCCTCCGCCCTGGCCCGAGTAGTCGTTGTATGCGCTCACGTCGGTGCGGGCTGCCTGGTCGGCGGACTGGGCGAACTGGTTGGCTTGGCTGGCGAGCGCCAAGGCCCGCTCCGGATCGCTCGCCTGCACGCCGTTCGCCTCGCCCAGAAGTCGTTCGGCCTCGGCGATGCGGGTGCGGGCGTCGAGGCTGACCGCGCCTCGCCGCGTCACCACGTATTGCTTCACAGCGGTGATGGTGCTGGATGCGGCGGTGAGCGTTCGCGACAACTGCTCGTGCGTGCGCGCAGCACGTTCGGCCTGCTGGCGTACTCCCGCGAGTGCCGCATCGAGCGGGGCGTTCGCGCTCTGCAGCGCGTGGAGGGCGGTGACCGGGTCTGCTGAACCGGATGACTGAGCCCGAGCAACCGCGGCGTCGAGGGTCGAGATGAGGGGGGTGAGCTCGGCCCCGCGGGAGGCGCCCTGCGATGTGGCGAGCACCGTGCGCGCCTCGGAGCTGTCGCTCGAGGCCTCGGTGATCGCCGACACGAGCGCGGTCGCAGCGCTCGCGAGCGATGCGGCCAGTGTGTCGATCGCGGCCACAAGCACGCCGGCCTGGGCCACGGCCGCCTGTGCGCGCTGGATGCTCAGGGCGGCCTCGCTCGCCCGACCGCCGCCGATGAGACCGGGCACGGCCGCGGCGGTCGCGTCGGCGTAGGCGAGCAGCTTCTCTGCCTGCGCCGGATTGTCGGAGATGGTCGCGAGCGCTTCAGGGGCGTAGCGTTCTCCGAGGCCGGCCAGCTGCTCGACTGCTGCAGCAATATGCTGCCGAACTGCGGCCGCGCCCGACGCTATGGCGTCGAGTGCGGGCTGCGGATTCTTCTCGAGTTCGCGCAGCGCCGCGAACGCGTCGGCCTGCGCGTCGAGTTCGGCGTCGGCGCTGGTGCACAGCTCGATGATCTTGAGCGACCACGATCGCCGGTCTTCGGGACTGTCGGGAGTATGGTCGTCGAGGTTCTGCTTGAGGGCGAAACTCTGGCGCACCTTCTGTTTCGCACTCTCCAGAGCCTGGGCGAAAGCCGCGGTCGCGTCGTCGCCGAACTGGGCGATGGCGAACCCCAATTCTTGTTCGCTGCTCGAGATCGCGTCGTCGAGCTGAACGAGGAGCCTGCCGACCTCCCGGTCGAGATCGACCTGGCTCGGGCCGCTCGCGCCCGCCTGCGCGTCGGCGGTTCTGGACTTCGACCGCTTGCGCACATAGACGGCACCGACGACGCCGCCGACGGCGACGACCGTGCCTCCGAGCGCCCAGGTGAGTATCGTCGAGCCAGTGCCGGTGGTGCTCGCCGCCTCGCCCGGAGTGATGACGGGATCGGACACTGGATCGCCCCGGAGAAGCTCCTGCAGTGCCGTCGCGGCGTTGATCGCCGCACCCGCCCAGTCGTTCTGGCGCAGCGACGGCTGGATCGCGGTGGTCTCCAGCTCGGTCAACTGCGCGTCGGTGAGAGCGAAATCGGGGTCGACGGAAACCTGGTAGAGGCGATCGTCGGTGGCGACGGCCAGCAGAACGTCGTTCACGCCGAGGCCGTTCTTGACCGCGGTGTCGTCGGCCCATGCCTCCCTGTCGGCGACGCCGGTGAAGCTGTCGACGTAGACGACGAACAGGTTCGTGCCCTCGCTCTGCGACAGCTCGTCGAGGGCATCTTGAACCTCCGCGGCGCGGTTGCCGATCACTCCCACGCGATCGACGACGTAAGCGCCGCCCAGGTTCACGGGCTCTGTCGCCAACGCGGCTTGGGGAGCCTGCACGGCGAGCAGGGCGAGAACGAGTCCGACTCCGGCGACGAGGCCGGATCGGAGCGGGAAATAGCGTCGTCGATCGGTTCTAGACATCGCTGGCAGTCTAGAACAGGGGCCTGCGTCAGGCCTATGACCCGTTTGTGTCGTCTCGTTACGGCCGCACTGGGGAGGACGCGGTGGAATCAGCATGATGGACGCATGGCCACCCGCACCGCGAAGAGACTCAGCGTCGTCGAGGTGACCCGGTATCGCCCGCGCGATGTCGAGTATCACGCCTACGTCGAGGTGCTCAATTCGCGAGCGGTCAGGGCCGCCGAAGATGCCGGTTGGATCGTGAACCGGGTCGCCGCGGCCGACGTCGGTACGGCATCCCTCCTCGCCCTGACCGATTCGAGTGACGCCATCATGCTCATGGGCGGCGAAGACATCTCCCCGCGCTTCTACGATGGCGCAGACGACTACCCGTTCGAGAGCCAGCACTTCGAGACCGCCGACGAAGGCCAGATCTCACTCGTGCACCGGGCGATCCGCCGGGGAACGCCCCTGCTGGGCGTCTGCCGTGGTCTTCAGATCATCAACGTCGCCCTCGGCGGTGGCATCGTTCAAGACCTGGGAACCGAGACCATCCATAAGAACCTCGGGGCTCCGATTCGCGACATCATGGCAGCGCACACCGTCGCGCTCGGCGAATCGAGCAGGCTCGCCCGAGAGCTGGGCGTCTCAGAACTCGTCGTGCAGAGCGCGCACCACCAGGCGGTCGGTCGCCTGGGCGACGGGCTGGTCGCAGTGGGTTGGGCGCCCGACGGTGTCGTCGAGGCGGTCGAGCACGTCGACGCCGCCATCACGGGAGTGCAGTTCCACCCGGAAGACCCGGGCGCTCCCGCGGGGCAGCTCGCCGAACTCGTAGCTCGACTGAGCGTGCGCGAGGCCTCACTCGTCTGAGGCCTCACCGGTCAGTTCGCTGGTTCGCGTGGCTGCCGCGATGATCGCGGTGAGCGCCGACTGAAGGGCCTGCAGTTCAGGGATCGGCATGCCCAACTGCTCGATCATGGTCTGGGGGATGCTCTCGGCCGTCGATCGCAGGTTTCGACCGGCATCTGTCAGCGTCACGTCGAGTCGCCTCTCATCGGCGGCACTGCGTCGCCGATCGACGAGACCGGATGCCTCGAGCCGCTTGAGCAGGGGCGACAGGGTGGCGGGTTCGAGCTGCAGGGCGGCCCCGAGGTCTTTCACCGACCGTGGCTCCTGCTGCCACAGCGCCAACATCACGAGGTATTGCGGATGGGTCAATCCGAGCGGATCGAGCACTGGGCGGTACAGCGCGATCACACTTCGAGAGGCGACCGCGAGAGCGAAGCACACCTGGTTCTCGAGCGCGAGGACGTCGACGTCGTGGCTCATGCTCGTTCCTCCCGCTCGTGCGGTGGGCACGAATCAATAGGGCACTAATTGTATGGTGCTCAGCGTCATGGCGCGTACAGCTACAACGCGTACAGCTTCAATGCGCACAGCTACGGCGCGCACAGCTATGACGCTCACAGACCGGGAACGTGTCGGATGTTCGTGCGCGCCAGCCGCACGGCCTCGCCCGCTCCGCCGTTCAGCACGAGCTTCGACATGGCCAGCCCGAATGAGGTGACCTGCTTCGCCGTGATCGTGGGCGGCAGCGACAGCGCGAGCGGATCCGTTGCGATGTCGACCAGCGCGGGTCCGTCGTGGGCGAAGGCCTCGCGGAGCGCGCCCTGCAGGTCTTTCGGATCGTCGACGCGACGCGCGAAGAGGCCCAGCGCCGACGCGACGGCCGCATAGTCGACGCCGGGCACATCCACCCCGAAGTCGGGGTAGCCGTCGACGAACATCTCGAGCTTGACGAGCCCCAGTGTCGAGTTGTTGAACACGACCACCTTGACGGGCAGGGAATAGGCGGCGATGGTGATCAACTCTCCGAGCAGCATCGACAGGCCACCGTCGCCCGAGATCGTGACGACCTGCCTGCCGGGATACGCCGACTGGGCGCCGATGGCCTGCGGCACCGCGTTCGCCATCGAACCGTGCAGGTACGAGCCGATCAGCCGCCGCCGACCGTTGGGGGTGATGTAGCGCGCCTGCCAGACATTTCCCATGCCGGTGTCGGCGGTCACGATCGCGTCGTCGGCGATCAATTCGTCGAGCACGGTCGCGGCGTATTCCGGATGGATCGGAATCGTCGTGTCGACGTCGGTGTACTTTCCCACGACCGAATCGAGCAGTTTATGGTGGCGTTTCAGGGTCTTCTCGAGAAAGCTTCTGCTGCGCTCGCCACGGACGAGCGGGGTGAGTGCGGCCAGGGTCGATGCGACGTCGCCGTGGATCGCGTGCGTCACGCTGGCCCTGCGGCCGAGGTGCGACGCGTCGGCGTCGACCTGGGCGATGACGACCTTCGACCCGTCGGGCAAGAACTGCTCGTAGGGAAAGTCGGTACCGAGAAGGATCAGCAGCTCGGCGTCGTGGATTCCGGCGTGCGCGGCGCCGTATCCGAGAAGGCCCGTCATGCCGACGTCGAAGGGGTTGTCGTACTGGATCCACTGCTTGCCGCGCACCGTGTGGCCCACCGGGGCCGCGACCAGATCGGCGAAGGCCACGACCTCGTCATGCGATCCCTCCACGCCCGCTCCCGCGAAGACGGCCACCGTCTTCGCCTCGTTGATCGCGTCGGCGAGGCGTGCGATGTCGGCGGCGTCGGGCACGATCGCGGCGGCCCGGGGCAGAACGAATGCCGGGGCCGAGCCCACGGCATCCAATTCGGCCACATCGCCGGGCAGCGAGACGACGGCGACGCCGCCGAGCCCGGTGGCGTGGCGGATGGCCGAGTTCACGACGCGGGGGGCCTGCGCGGCAGAGGAGATGAGCTCGCAGTAGTTCGAGCACTCGACGAAGAGCCGGTCGGGGTGTGTCTCCTGAAAGTAGGAGCTGCCGATCTCGACGCTCGGGATGTGGCTCGCGATGGCCAGCACGGGGGCGCCGGACCGGTGCGCGTCGAACAGTCCGTTGACGAGGTGCAGGTTGCCGGGGCCGCAGCTGCCCGCGCACACGGCCAGCCGGCCCGTGAGTTGCGCCTCGGCCCCGGCGGCGAACGCCGCGGCCTCCTCGTTGCGCACGTGGATCCAGTCGATGCCACCCCGCGCTGCGCCTCCTGATCGACGCACGGCGTCGACGACGGGGTTGAGGCTGTCACCCACGATGCCGTAGATGCGATGGACACCCGCGTCGATGAGCTGGGCGATGAGCTGGTCTGCAACGGTTTTGGCCATGCCACCAGTAAACCCCGGCGGGCCGTGAACGTTCTAGGCCTGTCGAGTCTCCCGCGTCGCGCCGCGTCGACGGCGCGAGATCCACAGCACCGCTGCGGCGGTCAGGCCGATGACGGCGGCGATCAGCACCACGTAGAACGCGACCGAGAAATACCCCTCGGCCGACGTGTTCGGGTTGAGGAACGGGTAGGGGTACCAGTAGTCGGTGCCGAAGACCTGATCGATGACGGACGGTCCGCGCACGAGTGTGTAGACGACCCACACGATGGGATAGACGAGGATGCCCGTGATGCGCGCGGCACCGAGTGGTTCGCGGCCGGGAGAGAAAAGCCAGTCGAGAAGCAGGTAGGCAGGAGCGACCGCGTGCAGCACCTCGTTCGACCAGCCCAGCGTCGCGCCCTGGGGCAGCTCGATGCCGCGCAGCAGGAGGTTGTAGACGATTCCGGTCACGACCATGTAGGTGACGGCCGCGGCTCGCAGGGTCTGGAACCACTGCGGATCGGAATCGCTGCGGGACACGAGGAAGTACGAACCGAGGAGCAACACGACTGCAGCCACGATGTTCGACTGGATCGTGAAGAAGCTGAAGAAGTTGACGATATTGCTGCCGACGTTCGTGACGCCCTTGCCCGACCAGTAGCCGACGCTCGTGACCAGCTGGCCGACGATGGCGGCGATGATGGCCAGGGCGACGCACGCCCGAAGTGCCGCGAAGAGAATTCTCATGCCGGTGCAATCCCCTCGACCGATCAGCTGTGCCCTCGACTGGATTTGAACCAGCGACCTATTCCTTCGGAGGGAAGCGCTCTTCCGCTGAGCTACGAGGGCGTACGTGAGAAAACCTACCAGAAGCGACACGCGGTCGGGCGCTCGATCGCGAGCGCAGAGCGGCAGCACGCGCAACATCATCCCGAAACATTCGGGTGACATGATGCATCTCATGAAGCGCTCGGTCTCCGCCCACATCGCAGTCCGGATCGACAGTCCCGTCACGATGGTGTTCGCCGCCTCCGTTGCGGAGGGGATCACCCGCGAGGTCGAGACCATCGACTTTCGTTACGGCGCCAGCACCATGACGCCGGTCGAGATCAGCGATCTGCATGGCACGCGCCTCCACCAGTTCACCGTCGGTGCGGGAGTGCTCACGATGGACTACTGGGCGACGGTCACGGGCGAGGCGGCGCCCGCCGCGATCACCGCGATCGACCGCATCACGTATCTCAAGCCCAGCCGCTACTGCGAATCCGACATCCTGCTGCCGACGGCGGTGTCCGAGTTCGCGGGGTTGACGGGCAGGGCATTGCTCGACGGTGTCAGCTCGTGGGTCGGCGACAAGTTGAGCTACGTTCCCGGCTCCAGCCTGCCCACCGACGGAGCCGTGCGTACCCTTCTGGCGCGGCAGGGCGTGTGCCGCGACTACGCGCACCTCGTCGTGGCGCTGCTTCGCGCGCTGGATGTTCCGGCGCGGCTCGTCGCTGTCTACGCGCCAGGCCTCGATCCCATGGACTTCCACGCGGTGGCAGAGGCGTTCATCGACGACGCCTGGCATATCGTGGATGCGACGGCGCTGGCCCCCCGACAGAGCCTGGTGCGAATCTCCACGGGTCGCGACGCAGCCGACACCGCGTTTCTCACCAATCACGACGGACTCCTGACGCTCACGGAGCTCGAAGTGACGGCGACGGTCGACCAGCTGCCGGCCGACGACATCACCCAGCTGGTGCAGTTGCGCTGATCCCGCGCCGCACCGGGGCAGACCGGCGCAAGCGGGCCGAACGGTAAGATCGACGCTCGTGACTCCCGAACAGCTCTCCCGTGCCCTCTTCGACATCGTGGCCGCTCGCTTCGAGCTGCGCCGTGCCGACGGCGAGAGCGTTCCCGACGCGCACATCACGCGTGCCGACCTCGCACTCGAGCGCCCGAGAAACCGAGACCATGGCGACTGGGCCTCCAACGTGGCCATGAAGTTCGCCGGCCGCCTCGGCACGAACCCCCGCGCGTTCGCGGCCGAGATCACGCCCGAGATCGAGGCGATTCCCGGCGTCGCGTCGGTGGATGTCGCAGGTCCCGGCTTCATCAACATCACGCTCGACACGGCCGCGGCAGCCCAGATCGCCCGCCAGATCGTCGAGGCGGGCGACACGTACGGCCGCAACGACTCGCTCGCCGGCCACTCGGTCAACATGGAGTTCGTATCGGCGAATCCGACGGGTCCGCTGCACCTCGGCCACACGCGCTGGGCGGCACTCGGCGACGCGATCGCCCGCGTGCTCACGGCATCCGGGGCCGAGGTCGCGACCGAGTACTACATCAACGACGCCGGCAACCAGATGGACAACTTCGGCCTGTCGATCCTTGCCGCGGCCCAGGGCGAGCCGACACCCGACGGCGGATATCCCGGCGCCTATATCGGCGAGCTCGCCACGCACGTGCTCGAGAAGGCCCCTCAGCTGCTCGATCTTCCGCGAGACGAGGCCGTCGGCCTCGCCCGAGACCTCGGGTATCTCCAGCAGCTCGAAGAGATCAAGGACTCGCTCGAGCGTTTCCACGTGCACTTCGACGTGTTCTTCTCGGAGCGCACGCTGCACGAGATCGATCCCGAGACAGGCCGGAGCCTCATCGACGACGCGGCCGACAGGCTGCGAGCCCAGGGACATGTCTTCGAGGCCGACGACGCCCTGTGGGTGCGCACCACCGATTTCGGCGACGACAAAGATCGGGTGCTCACGCGCGGCAACGGCGTCGTCACGTATTTCGCGGCCGACGCCGCCTACTACCTCAGCAAGAAAGATCGCGGCTTCACCGAGAAGATCTACCTCCTGGGCGCCGACCACCACGGTTACGTGGGCCGGCTCAAGGCCTTGGCTGCAGCCGCGGGCGACGACCCCGACGTGAGCATCTCGGTGCTCATCGGCCAGCTGGTCAACCTCAATGGCGCAAAGCTCTCGAAGCGGGCCGGCAACATCATCGAGCTCGACGACCTGCTCGTGTGGGTCGGGGCCGACGCACTGAGGTATTCGCTCGCACGGTATCCCGCCGATTCGCCGCTCTCGCTCGACGGCGACGTTCTGCGGTCGAAGACCAACGACAATCCGGTGTTCTATGTGCAGTACGCGCACTCGCGCACCCGTTCGGTTGCACGAAATGCTGCGACCGCCGGCGTCGAACGGTCGGTCTTCGACCCCTCATTGCTCTCGCACGAGGCCGAGACCGAGCTGCTCGGTTCGCTGCAGGAGTTTCCGCGGATCGTGCAGAAGTCGGCCGAACTGCGCGAGCCGCATCGCATCGCCCGCTATCTCGAGGAGGTCGCAGGCCATTATCACCGCTGGTACTCGCAGGCCCGTGTGCTTCCGCTCGGTGACGAGCCGATCAGCGACCTCCACCGCACCCGGCTGTGGCTCAACGACGCGGCGGGCCAGGTCATCCGCAACGGACTCGATCTGCTCGGCGTCTCCGCCCCGGAACGGATGTAGAAAGTCATCGTGGGAGAGTCGACGAGCGTGATCGAGAGGCAGCCGCGACAGCGCCGACGCAGCAGCGGCGTCGTCATCGCCGTGATCGTCGCAGTCGTCGTCGCGGTGCTCGTCGTGGTCGCAGATGTGGCGTTGCGAGCGTACGCCGAGAACCGGGCGACTGCAGAGATCACGTCGAGCCTTCCCGACACCGTGCGGGGTGACGTCGACGTGAAGATCAGCGGGTTCTCGTTTCTGCAGCAGTACCTGTCGGGCACTTTCGATCGCGTGACGCTCGACGCGCCCGACCTCATGGTCGACGGTATTCCGGTCGATGCCCGCGTCGTGGCCACCGGCGTTCCCACCGACTTCGCAAAGCCCGTCGACGCGCTGTCGGCCGAGCTGACCCTCAGTGAAGACGCCGTGAACAGCGTCGTCGAGGTTCCGGGAGCGGCGAGCCTGGCGCTCGAGAACCAGGCCATCGGCTACGACGGATCGATCTCGTTCCTGGGGCTCAGCCTCGATTACTCGGTGACCGCCGCGGTCTCGGTCACGGCCGACTCGGTGGTGCTCTCGCCCCAGACGGCAACCCTCACCGCGGGGACGACGGTACTCGACGCGTCCGATGCATTGAATGCCGTCCTCGACGAGTCGATCCCCCTCTGCGTCGCGAGCTACCTGCCGTCGGGCGTCCAACTGCACCATGTGTCCGTGGTGCCGGGATCCGCGACCGTGACGCTCGACGCATCCGATTTCACCCTCGACGAGGCGAGCCTGCGTTCCGTGGGAACGTGCCCGTGATGGCATCTCCGTTCACCTTGTACGACGTGCCCGAATCCGCCGGGGCCGCTCGGGCACTCGCCGTCACCGCCGACGGTGCCATCTGGTGCGTTGTGGGCTCCGCCGGCACCGTCGTGCGGCTGACGCCCGACGGCGAGCAGATTCGACACGAACTCGGGGCCGCGGCTGAGCCCCACTCCGTGGCGGCTGCCACGCGGGACTCGGTCTGGGTCACCGATCGCGGGTCCGACCGCGTGCTCCGGATCGATGCCTCCGGAATCGTCTGGTCGGCCGTCGTCCCCACCCCGCATTCCGGGCCGGCCGGCATCGTCGGGCTCGACGACGGCAGCGCCTGGTTCGTCGAAGAGTTCGCGGATGCCGTCGGGCACGTCGACATTCTGGGTCGCGTCGCCGAGTTCGACACGGGCGTGCCCAGGGGAGCCCCGGTGTCCATCGCCTCCGACGGCTCGTCGGTGTGGTTCGCCCTTCCCGGCGAGGGCGCCGTCGCCCGTGCTCGCGGTGGGGATTCGCTGCCCGGCCTCGTGCGTTTCGACGACCCTCGTGCCGCCCCGGCGGATGTCGGTGTCGGTGGCGACGGATGCCTGTGGTTCGCCGATCCCGCTCGTCACCTGGTCGGGCGCGTGAGTCGCGGTGGGGCCGTCACGGAGTTCGTGCCGGCGGGCGGATCGGCGCGGCCCACGCGCGTCGCGGCTGATCGAAGAGACGGCTGCTGGTTTCTCATGGAGGACGTCGGCGAGCTCGGTCATCTCGACGGCTCGGGGCGCATCACGATCATCGCCGTCCCCGATGATCGTGGCGCCCCCGTCGCGATCGCGGTGGCCCCGTCGGGCGACGTCTGGCTCGCACTGGAGTGCGGGGTGCTCGCACGGCTGCACTCCTCCGCGGGCCTCGCGGCGCACATCCAGTAGTATTCTGCTGTCGCCCGCCTGCGGGCGTGCAGACGGCTTCAGGAACCAATCCGGGTTCGCTCGCCCCCACCCGACCAGTGGTCCCGTGCCGGGACGATCGATCTCCAGGATCCTCCATGACCTCCGTCGCAAGTCCCCTCGCGCCCGACTGGCTGTCCGTGCCGGTCGACGCCAATGAGCTGTCTCCGGTCGTCTGGCCTTCCAGCGCCCACCGCGACAAGCACGGTGTGCTCTCCATCGGGGGAGTTCTGGCCACCGACCTCGCCGGCCAGTACGGGACCCCCCTCTATGTGGTCGACGAGGAGCATCTCCGCTCACGCGCCCGCGACACGCTGGCGGCCTTCTCGTCTGAGTTCGAGCGAATCGGAACGCGGGCCAAGGTCTACTACGCGGGCAAGGCGTTTTTGAGCACGGCGGTCGCGCGGTGGGTCAGCGACGAGGGACTCGGCGTCGATGTGTGCACCGGCGGCGAACTCGCCGTCGCCCTGGCAGCCGGGGTCGACGCATCCCGCATCGGCATGCACGGCAACAACAAATCGATCGCCGAGATCGAGCGCGCCGTGGCGGCCGGTGTCGGCACGATCGTGATCGACAGCGAGATCGAGATCGACCGTGTGGCGGATGCTGCGGCGCGCCTCGGTAGGGTTCAGTCCGTCAGACTGCGAGTGAACAGCGGCGTGCACGCCCACACGCACGACTTTCTCGCCACCGCCCACGAAGACCAGAAGTTCGGCTTTCCCCTCGCTCGTGCCGAGGCGGCCGTGCGCACGATTCGCGCCCGACCGAGCCTTGCGTTTCTCGGGCTGCACTGTCACATCGGATCGCAGATCTTCGGCGCCGACGGCTTCGCGGAGTCGGCGTCTCGACTCCTGGCGGTGCACTCGAGGCTGCTCGAAGCAGGACCCGTGTCCGAACTGAATCTCGGGGGAGGGTTCGGCATCGCCTACACGACCGCCGACGATCCGACCCCCATCGCCGAACTGGCCGCGCGCATCGCCGATATCGTCGAGGCGGAATGCCGGGCGCTCGACATCCCGCTTCCGGTTGTCGCGTTCGAACCCGGGCGTTCGATCGTCGGGGGTGCGGGAGTGACCCTCTACAGCGTCGGCACGATAAAAGACGTCGACGTGACCCTGCCCGGCGAGACGTCGGATGCGACCGCAGCACGTCGCTACGTGAGCGTCGACGGCGGCATGAGTGACAACGCGCGCCCGGCCCTCTACGGGGCCGACTATTCCGTGCGCATCGCGGGTCGCGCGTCCGATGCCGACGCCGCCCTGGTGCGCATCGCCGGCAAGCACTGCGAGTCGGGAGACATCGTCGTCTACGCCGACTACCTCCCGGCCGACGTGGCCCCGGGCGACCTGCTGGCCGTTCCCGCGACCGGGGCGTACTGCTGGGCGTTGGCGAGCAACTACAACCTCGTCGGTCGACCGCCCGTCGTGGCCGTGGCCGACGGTGAGGCGACACTCCTCATTCGCGGCGAGACCGAACACGACCTTCTCGCGCGCGACACCGGTGTCGCCTCGACCGAACCTGGAGCATCATGATCGCGTACCGCAACCTCCGAGTCGCCCTGCTGGGAGCCGGTTCCGTCGGTGCCCAGGTGGCGACCCTGCTCACAGAGCACCACGACGAACTCGCGGCGCGGGTCGGCGCCGGACTCGACCTGGTCGGCATCGCCGTACGCGACGTGGATGCTCCCCGCTCGGCTCCCATAGACCCCGCCCTGTTGACGACGGATGCGATGGGCCTGATCGAGTCGGCCGACATCGTGATCGAGCTGATGGGCGGCATCGAGCCCGCCCGAAGCTACATCCTGCACGCACTCAACTCCGGCGCCGATGTGGTCACCGGAAACAAGGCGCTGCTCGCCGCCCACGGGCCCGAACTGCAGGCCGCCGCCGAGCAGGTCGGCGCGCAGGTCTACTATGAGGCCGCCGTCGCCGGAGCGATCCCCATCATCCGTCCGCTGCGCGAGAGCCTTGCCGGCGACAGGGTCGAGCGCATCCTCGGCATCGTGAACGGCACGACGAACTTCATCCTCGACAAGATGGACGTCGAGGGCGACACGTTCGAGAACGCGCTGGCCGTGGCCACCGAGCTCGGCTATGCCGAGGCCGATCCGACCGCCGACATCGAGGGCTACGACGCGGCTCAGAAGGCCGCGATCCTCGCCCGGCTCGCGTTCCATACCGACGTGCCCGTCGAGGCGGTGCACCGCGAGGGCATCACCCAGGTCACCGCGGCCCAGGTGAGCCAGGCCCAGAAGGCCGGCTACGTGGTCAAGCTGCTGGCGATCTGCGAGCGACTCACCGACCCCGAATCGGGCGTCGAGGGTGTCTCGGCCCGCGTGTATCCCGCCCTGATCTCGCGGCAGCATCCGCTCGCTGCCGTTCACGGGGGCAAGAATGCCGTGTTCGTCGAGGCCGAGGCCGCGGGCGACCTGATGTTCTACGGCGCGGGGGCGGGGGGCCTCGAGACGGCATCCGCGGTACTCGGCGACGTCGTCTCGGCGGCTCGGCGCCACGTGGCCGGAGGCCCCGGTGTCGCAGAGACGACGCACGCGAACCTCACGATCCTGCCGATCGACAGCGTGAGCACCCGCTACCAGATCACGCTCGAGGTGTCGGATGCGCCGGGCGTGCTTGCGCGCATCGCCTCGCTGTTCAGCGAGCACGGCGTATCGGTCGAAGCAGTGCAGCAGTCGATCGCGTCGGTCGAGTCCGATTCGGGCAAGACGGATGCCGTGGCGGCCGGAACGCCGGGTCCCTCCGGCACCGCTACCCTTGTCATTGTCACGCACTTGGCCAGCGAGCGCGCACTGTCGCGCACGGTGGCGGCCATCGCCGACCAGCAGGTCGTCGTGCGGGTCGAATCCGTCCTGAGAGTTGAAGGAGCATAATCCCGTGAGCACTACACGAGCATCCCGCCAGTGGCGCGGAGTGCTGCACGAGTACGCGGACCGTCTCGACATCTCGGAGGCGACTCCCATCGTGACGCTCGGCGAGGGCGGAACGCCCCTCATCCCGGCGCCCGCGCTGTCTGCTCGCACCGGCGCCCAGGTCTATGTCAAGTTCGAGGGCATGAACCCCACTGGCTCGTTCAAAGACCGCGGCATGACCATGGCCATCTCCAAGGCGGTCGAGCATGGCGCGAAGGCCGTCATCTGCGCATCCACGGGCAACACCTCGGCATCTGCGGCGGCCTACGCCACCCACGCCGGCATCACGGCAGCAGTGCTGGTCCCCGAGGGCAAGATCGCCCTCGGCAAGCTCAGTCAGGCCATCGCCCACAACGCCGAGCTGCTGCAGGTTCGCGGCAACTTCGACGACTGCCTCGACATCGCGCGCGACCTCGCGGCGAACTACCCCGTGCACCTCGTGAACTCGGTGAACCCCGACCGCATCGAGGGCCAGAAGACCGCGGCCTTCGAGGTCGTCGAGGTGCTGGGCGACGCTCCCGACTTCCACATCGTTCCGGTCGGCAACGCGGGCAACTACACGGCGTACTCGCGCGGATACTCCGAAGAACTCGTGCGTGGCGAGACAACCAAACTTCCCCGCATGTTCGGGTTCCAGGCGTCGGGCAGCGCGCCGATCGTGCGCGGCGAGATCGTTCGCAATCCCGAGACGATCGCATCCGCCATCCGCATCGGAAATCCGGCGTCGTGGGAGCTTGCACTCGCGGCCCGCGAGGCCAACGACGGCTACTTCGGCGCAATCGACGACGACAGGATCCTCGAGGCGTACCGCATTCTCTCGTCTGAGGTCGGAATCTTCGTCGAGCCCGCTTCGGCGATCAGCGTCGCAGGCCTCCTCGAACGCGCCGACGCTGGAGTGATCGGCAAGGGCGCCGTCGTGGTGCTCACGGTCACGGGCCACGGTCTCAAAGACCCGCAGTGGGCGCTCAAGACCGCCGACGGATCCGACGTGACGCCCACGTCGGTGGCCGTGGACACCGACGAGATCGCCGGCGTGCTCGGTCTGTCGAAAGCCGGCTCGTGAGCCTTGCGGGGCGTTCGGTCACGGTCAAGGTTCCGGCCACCACGGCGAACCTCGGCCCCGGATTCGACACCCTCGGCCTGGCGCTGGCGCTCTACGACGAGTTGACGGTCACTGTCAGAGACCACCCCGGAGCGACCGTGCAGGTCACCGGCATCGGTGCGGGCGAAGTGCCCACCGACGAGTCCAACCTGGTCGTTCGAGCCATCGCCCACGCGTTCGCGGCCTATGACCAGCCAATGCCCGGGCTCGATCTGGTTGCTCACAACGTCATTCCCCACGGCCGGGGCCTCGGCTCGTCGGGCGCGGCCATCGTGTCGGGAATCATGGCGGCACAGGGGCTGCTCGAGGGAATCGTCGAGATCGATGCCCTGGGCCTGCTCGCGCTGGCCACCGAGATGGAGGGGCACCCCGACAACGTGGCGCCCTGCCTCTTCGGGGGTCTCACGATCGCGTGGGTCACGGCTGAGGGCCCGCAGTTCAAGAAGCTGATCGTTCACCGGGGCGTCTCGCCGCTGGTGCTCGTGCCGCAGGCCACGATGTCGACGGCCCTCGCGCGGAGCCTCCAGCCCGAATCCGTGCCGCACGCAGATGCCATCTTCAACGTCTCGCGATCCACGCTCCTGATCGCGGCCCTGATCCAGAGCCCCGAGCTGCTTCTCGCCGCGACCGAAGACCGGTTGCATCAGAACTATCGCGCCGAGGCCATGCCCGACACATCCCGTCTGATCGGTCTCCTGCGCGAGCAGGGCTTTCCGGCGGTCGTGTCCGGGGCCGGGCCGAGCATCCTGGTGTTGTGCAGCGATCCTGCCCAGCGTCTTGCCGCGGTCGAACTGGTCGAGTCCGAGTCGGCCACGCCGTGGAGATCCCTCGTTCTGGCTGTCGACTTCAAAGGTGCTACAGTGGTCACGCATCCGGTTGAAGCGGCTTGATCCAAGCTCGTACCCGGTAGCAGTCTCACATTCATCGCTGCCCCCGCGACATTCGCGTACTGGCTCAGCACCTCGCGCCCATACGCCTCGTACTCGGACAGCTCTCTGTTTAGAACCGCCTGCATAGAACCGAACACTTAGCACCGCCCCGGCGGCAGGCTAAGAGCGGTCAGCAGTGGAAGGAACCCCACACACGTGACTGACGTCAATCTCCGCGCCCCCGGCGCGGAAAACCGCACAGACCTCGCCGGCCTCAAAGTCGCTGAGCTGTTAGCGCTCGCCAACGCCCTCGGCATCACCGGCGCAGCTCGGCTCCGCAAGGGCGAACTCGTCCAGGCGATCACCGATCACCAGGCAGGCGATTCCGCTGCCCCGGCGAACAACGTCGACGAGGCACCCGCGCCTTCGGCCGATCAGCCGGCTCCCGCATCCGAACAGCTGCCGACGACGGCCGACCTCCCCGAGAACGCTCGTGCTGAAGCCGTCGCCGACGACGCCTTCGTTGCCGCACCGCTCGCAGATATCGCCCCTGTCGACGAGTTCGTTCAGGTCGAGTCGCCGCAGGTCGACACCTCGGCTCCGCGCAAGCGCGCCCCTCGCCGCGCCAAATCCGTCGACGGCGCCGGCGCTGTCGAACTCGAGACCCGCACCCCCGCCGTGTCGCATGTTAATGCCAAGAGCGAAGAACTCTCCGCGCTCCTGCCGCCCGTCACCCGCGGACGCGCAGCAGACAAAGACGTCCGCGCCTCGGGTGCCGTCGTCACCGAAGACAGCCAGGGCTCCGAGACCGAAGAGTCGCGCTCCGAGCAGCCCCGCGAGCAGGGCGGTCGTCAAGGCCGCAACCGCAACCGCAATCGTGACCGCGGCGGCAATCAAGACAAGCAGAACACCCAGGAACAGCCCGCAGACAGCGCCCAGGTCGCGGAGCGTCCGTCGACCGATCGTGCGGGCGCCGCGCGCGGCCAGAACGAGAACGGTCAGAACGGTCGTAGCCAGAACGGTCGCGGCCAGAACGACCGCGGCCAGAACGACCGCGCCCAGAACGAACGTAGCCAAAACGAACGCGCCACGAACGAGCGCAGCGACTCGAACGGACCGGCGCTCGACGACGACGGCCGTAACGACCGCAGCGCGCGCAACCGCTACCGCGATCGCAAGCGACGCGGGCAGACCGGTAACGACGAACTCGAGCCCGAGGTCAGCGAAGACGACGTTCTGATTCCGGTGGCCGGAATCCTCGACATCCTCGACAACTACGCGTTCGTGCGCACGAGCGGCTACCTGCCCGGCAACAACGACGTCTACGTCTCGCTGGGCCAGGTCAAGAAGTACAACCTGCGCAAGGGCGACGCTGTCGTCGGATCGATCCGCCAGCCTCGCGAAGGCGACGGCAACGGCCGGCAGAAGTACAACGCGATCGTCAAGATCGAATCGATCAACGGGCTTCCGATCGAGGAGGCCGCCACGCGTGTCGAATTCAACAAGCTCACCCCCCTGTACCCGCAGGAGCGCCTGCGCCTCGAGACCGAGCCCGGCAAGCTGACGCAGCGCATCATCGACCTGGTCGCGCCCATCGGCAAGGGCCAGCGCGGGCTCATCGTCGCGCCGCCCAAGGCCGGCAAGACCATCGTGATGCAGCAGATCGCCAACGCGATCTCGACGAACAACCCCGAGGTCCACCTCATGGTCGTACTCGTCGATGAGCGTCCCGAAGAGGTCACCGACATGCAGCGAACGGTCAAGGGCGAGGTCATCGCCTCGACGTTCGACCGGCCGGCCGAAGACCACACCACCGTCGCCGAACTGGCCATCGAGCGCGCCAAACGCCTGGTCGAACTCGGGCACGACGTCGTCGTCCTCCTCGACTCGATCACGCGACTCGGCCGGGCCTACAACCTGGCCTCCCCGGCGTCGGGCCGGATCCTCTCCGGCGGCGTCGACGCATCCGCGCTCTACCCGCCGAAGCGTTTCTTCGGTGCCGCCCGCAACATCGAGAACGGCGGATCGCTCACCATTCTGGCCTCGGCACTCGTCGAGACCGGCTCGAAGATGGACGAGGTGATCTTCGAGGAATTCAAGGGCACCGGCAACATGGAGTTGCGGCTCTCGCGTCAGCTGGCCGACAAGCGCATCTTCCCGGCCGTCGACGTCAACGCGTCGGGAACACGTCGCGAAGAGCTGCTCATGGGCGTCGACGAGACGAAGATCACGTGGAAGCTGCGACGCGCCCTCGCCGGTGTCGACCAGCAGCAGGCGCTCGAGATCGTTCTCGGCCGCCTGAAAGAGACCTCGTCGAATGTCGAGTTCCTCATGCAGGTGCAGAAGACGATGCCGGCTCCCGCGGGTCACAACGGACGCGACCTGGAGAAGTAGGACATGTTCGAGTCAGTCGAGACACTGCTGACCGAGCATGACGAGTTGCAGGAGCAGCTCGCCGATCCGGCGCTGCATTCGGATCCGGCCCGGTCGAAGAAGGTCAATCGTCGCTACGCGGAACTCAGTCGCATCATCGCGGCCTACCGCCAGTGGCAGCAGCTCGAGAGCGACCTCGCGGCGGCCCAGGAGATGGCCGCCGAGGATGCATCCTTCGCCGAAGAGGTTCCCGGAATCACCGACGACCTCGCGGTCGCCGAGGAACGGCTGCGTCGTCTCCTGATTCCGCGCGACCCGAACGACGGCCGTGACGTCATCATGGAGATCAAGATGGGCGAGGGCGGTGCCGAATCGGCGCTGTTCGCCGCGGATCTGTTGCGCATGTACCTGCACTATGCCGAGAGCAAGAAATGGAAGACCGAGATCATCGAGCAGACCTCGAGCGACCTGGGGGGCATCAAAGACGTGCAGCTCGCCATCAAGGGCTCGTCGACCGATCCGGCGCAGGGAGTCTGGGCCCACCTCAAATACGAGGGCGGCGTGCACCGTGTGCAGCGTGTTCCCGCCACCGAGTCACAGGGGCGAATCCACACGTCTGCGGCCGGCGTGCTCGTGTTTCCTGAGGTCGATGAGCCCGAAGAGGTCGAGATCAGCGCCAACGACCTGAAGATCGATGTCTATCGTTCCTCGGGCCCCGGCGGCCAATCCGTCAACACGACAGACTCCGCCGTGCGCATAACCCACCTTCCGACCGGCATAGTCGTGGCGATGCAGAACGAGAAGAGCCAGCTGCAGAACCGCGAGGCGGGCATGCGGGTGCTGCGCGCCCGGGTACTCGCGCGCCAGCAAGAGGAGATCGACGCCGCCGCATCCGTCGTTCGTAAGAGCCAGATCCGAACGATGGACCGCTCCGAGCGGATCCGAACCTACAACTTTCCCGAGAACCGGATCGCCGACCACCGCACGGGGTACAAGGCGTACAACCTCGACGGTGTCATGAATGGAGCCCTCGAGCCCGTCATCGAGTCGTGTATCGCCGCTGACGAAGAGGCGCGCCTGCAGGAGCTCGGGGGAGCGGCCGAATAATGACCACGATGGTCGGTGAACAGACGGCAACCTCCATGCCGCCGACGGTCAGAACCCTTCTCGAGCATGGCGTCGCCGTTCTGGCGAAGAGTGGCATCGCCGACCCGCAGGTCGACGCCGAGTTGCTCGTCGGCTTCGTGCTCGGCGTGAGCCGCGGCCAGGTGCAGGCCATGACGATCACAGACAAGAAGCTGGGCGTCGAGGATGCCGTCGCCATCACCGAGGCGATCGAGCGCCGCGCGGCCCGCGAGCCGCTCCAACACATCACGGGCGTAGCCTGGTTCCGCAACCTCGAACTCGAGGTGGGTCCTGGAGTCTTCGTGCCGCGGCCCGAGACCGAGTTCGTGGCCGGTCTCGCCATCGATTCGCTGCGTTCGATCGTCATCGATCCGCGTCGCGAAGACGGCCCGATCGCGGTTGACCTCGGAACGGGAAGCGGCGCGATCGCCCTGTCCCTCGCCACCGAGGTTCCGCACGCCCAGGTGGTCGCCGTCGAGAACAGTTCTGCGGCATTCGTGTGGACGAAACAGAACTTCCGACGCATTGACGCAGAGAACGCGCGCCTCGTGTTCATCGACCTGGTCGATGCCGTTCCCGAACTCGACGGCATCGTGTCGGTGGTCGTGTCGAATCCGCCGTACATTCCGGCTCGCGCCATTCCCCGCGACCCCGAAGTGCGTCTCTTCGATCCGGAGTATGCCCTCTACGGGGGAGAGGACGGTCTCGACGTGATCAGAGACGTCTCTCGCACCGGCCTCCGGCTGCTGCACTCGGGTGGCGTGCTCGTGATCGAGCACGGCGAGCTGCAGGGCAGCGAAATCAGGCGACTGCTGGATGCCGACGGCTGGCATGCCACAGCCACTCACCGCGACCTCACCGGGCGCGACAGGGCGACGACCGCTCTGCGCTGAGAGCGCCGCTAAGCTTGGGCGGCGACGCTCGAACAGCGTGGCCCCACGACGACCAGGAGTGAAATCATGGAACCGATCAGCGCAACCATCGGAAGCATCCTGCTGTTCGTCATCTTCGTGGCAACGGTGATCTCCATTGTCCGCAACCCGAACCACGGTTTTGGCGGCAAGCTTGTCTGGTTCATCGTGGTGCTTCTGCTCTCTGTCCTCGGATCCATCCTCTGGCTGCTTTTCGGTCGCGGCAAGGTCACCCGGTAGGGCTCGGCCCTCCCACACGCGATGTCGAGGCTCGAGGCCGCGAGCGAATCGATACTCCGTCGAGCGCCGCTGATCGGCGCACTGACCGGCATCCGTGCGTTGGCCGCGTTCTGGGTATTTCTGCGCCATTTCCGCACGGAGATCGTCGACGCACTCGGGCCTGGTCCGGTCACGCAGCTCGTGGTGCACGTCGCCTCAGCCGGCTACCTCGGCGTCGATCTGTTCTTCATCCTCAGCGGATTCATCTTGACCTACACCCATCTCTCGACGATGACGACGAGTTTCGGCTGGCGCACCGCAGTGGGATTCCTCTGGCTTCGGCTGGCCCGCGTCTGGCCGCTCACGGCCTTCGTCCTCATGCTGTTCGGTGCGTACTTCCTCTTCCAGGCCCTGTCGTCGGGCGATCCCGCGTTCCTCGCGCAGGCGGATCCAGGTCGGCTGATCATGCACCTCACCCTGCTGAACGGGTGGTTTCCGGCTCCGCTCGACTGGAACGGGGTGGACTGGTCTGTCAGCGCGGAATGGATGGCGTATCTGACATTCGCCGTCGGAGTCGTCGCCCTCGCACGGTTCGCGGCCGTCGCATCCCGGCGTGTCATGATCACGGTCATCGTGCTGCTCATGCTCCCCGTGGTCATCGTGGGGGCCAGCATGCAAGACGACACGATCTTCCTCTTCGCCAACGACAGCTACGTGACGGCGGCCGGTGTCCTGCCGATCCGCGTTCTCGGCGAGTTCTGGATCGGCGCCGTTCTGTCGCTTGTACTGTCCCGGTATCTCGGCACGCAGGCGAACCCGCAGACTCTCCGACCGTTCGAGCGGTTGCCCTTGGCGACGCTGTCCGCCGTCGCCGTCGTCGCCGTGTTGCTGGCCGTGGCCTACAACGACCCGCAGCCCTTCATGCGCGCCGGGCAGCAGGAGTTTCGCCACGGCATCGACATGATCGCTCCTGCCGAATCGATCGTCGTTCTTCCCTTCTTCGTGCTCCTGATCGCATTCCTCGCGATCTGTCCGAGGGATCCCCTGTCTCGCGTTCTCGCGACGAGGCCGTTCCTCGTGGCAGGACGCGCCTCCTTCGCGTTCTACCTCGTGCATCCGCTCGTGATCGGGGCAGGACTCGCCGCCGCATCCTTTCTGAACGCGGAGTCCGGCTCGCTGCTGCTCGTGGTCGGCATCGGAACGGCGGCCGCCGCGTGGGCAAGCGCGTGGATTCTGTGGCGATTCATCGAAGAGCCGGCCAGAAGGCTGCTGAGACGGATGCTTCCGGCCCACATCCGGGTCTGACCCGCCAACCCGCCTGTCTGACCCTCGCAGACTCTGCGGCTATCATTGGGGTCGACATGGCTGCCCTCTACGACTGCTCGGTTCCGTCCGAGCTCCTGACGGGAATGCGTCTCGCCCGCTCTGCAATCGGCCGCGGCGCCCTCGTCGTCATTCCCACCGATACCGTGTACGGCATCGCCGCCGATGCGTTCAACCCGGTCGCCATCCAGGCCCTGCTCGATGCCAAGGGGCGCACTCGCAGTTCGCCGCCGCCCGTCCTGGTTCCCGGCGTCGCGACCCTCGACGCTCTCGCCGAGACGGTAAGCGAGCCCGTGCGCAATCTCGTCGACGCGTTCTGGCCCGGCGGCCTCACGATCATCGTTCCCGCCCGGTCGTCGCTCGCCTGGGACCTCGGCGAGACGCGCGGCACGGTTGCCCTGCGCCAGCCGTCCGATCCGATCGCTCTCGAACTGCTCACCGAGGTCGGACCTCTGGCCGTGTCGTCGGAGAACCTCACGGGCGAGCCTGCGGCGACGACGGCATCCGTCGCCCTCGAGAGTCTCGGTGACAGCGTCGAGGTCTATCTCGACGGCGGCGCGACCGACTCGGTCACCTCCACGATCGTCGACGCGAGTTCGTTCGGCACCGACGGTTCTCTTCGCATCGTTCGCCACGGAGCCGTCTCCGAAGAGCAGCTGCGCGCGGTCCTGGGTGATGTCCTCGCCGCGCCGGGCGACCGACTGGATGGCTGATCGGTGCGGATCTACCTTCTCGTAGCCGCCATCTCGGCCGTCGTCACCTTCGGGCTGGCGCTCGTCGTGTACAAGTTGAGTCACCGCTTCAGGCTCTATCCGAAGATCCGCGAACGTGATGTGCACACACGGCCGACACCGCGCCTCGGCGGCATCGCCATGTTCATCGGAATGGTGGTCGCGTTCGCGGTCGCCTCCCAGGTAGACGGCTTTCGTCTGGTGTTCGTCAATCCCGGGCCGGTCTTCGCTATCTTGGGGGCCGCGCTGATCATCGTGGTGATCGGTGTCATCGACGACCTCATCGATCTCGACTGGACCATCAAGCTCGCCGCCCAGATTCTGGCGTCGTGGCTGCTCGTCTGGCAGGGCGTCGCCATCGTCTCGCTTCCGATCGCGGGAACCCTCGCCGTCGGCTCCGGCGTGATGTCGCTCATCATCAGCCTGTTCGCCGTCGTGCTCGTGATGAACGCCATCAACTTCATCGACGGTCTCGACGGCCTCGTCGCCGGTGTGTGCCTCATCGCCAACGGGGTGTTCTTCCTCTATACATTTCTGCTCATCCAAGAGGGTTCGGCCACCGACTATTTCAACCTGGCCGCTCTGATCTCCGCCATCCTCATCGGTGCCTGCGCCGGATTCCTGCCGCTCAACTGGCACCCCGCGAAGCTGTTCATGGGCGACGCGGGCGCGATGCTGGTGGGATTGCTGATGGCGACGAGCGCCATTGCCGTGACCGGGGTCATCGATCCCGCCACCCTGGGTCGCCGTGAGCTGCTCCCGGCCTTCATCCCTATTCTGCTGCCGTTCGCCATCCTCGTTCTTCCGCTACTCGACTTCGGACTCGCGGTCTTCCGTCGGCTCCGCGCCGGCAAGAGTCCCTTCAGCGCCGATCGCAAGCACCTGCACCACCGCCTCCTCGACATGGGGCACTCGCACTTCCACGCTGTTCTCATCTTCTACGCGTGGACCGCCGTGGTCTCGGTCGGCTGCCTTCTCTTCTTCCTCGTGCCGTCGGGCTATGCCGTGGTCTTTCTGCTCGTCGGCCTGATCGTCTGCACGGTCGTCACCCTTGCTCCCCTCAGCCGCCGCAAGGTCGTCGAGGCCACGGCGCAGTCAACTGAGCCCGAAAGCCCGGAGGCGCCGATCGCGGCGTCGCTCGATCCGCTCGACGCGGCATCCGGTGCACTGTCGCCCCCCGCAGAAACGAAAGGCGCCTAACGTGTCGACTCCCGCCCCCCGCGCCACACCCGCCGTCGCCGGTTCCTCGGCACGGCCCGTCTTCGTGCGCATCCTCAAGCTGGGGGCGATTCTCGCCCTCGCGATTGCCGTCATCGGGGGAGCGGCCGGGTTTGTCGTCGATGGGGAACGTGGTCTCGTCAGCGCACTCGTGGGCACGGCCATGGCCATCCTGTTCACGGGTCTCACAGCTTTTTCGATCCTCGTGGCCAATCGATTCTCGGGCACCGAGTTCTTCACCGCCATCTTCTTCGCCGTCGTGATGGGTGCGTGGATCGTCAAGTTCGCCATCTTTCTGGTGCTTGTATTCCTCTTGAGGGATGCAGACTGGATCAACCCCGTCGTCATGTTCATCTGCATCATCGCGGGCGTGCTCGGATCTCTCATCGTCGACGTCGTCGTCGTCGCCACATCCCGAATGGGCTATGTCAGCGACGTCACCCTGCCCGGTGCGTAAGAATCCATGAGTGCCCGCCCGATTCGGTGCGGTGAGAGCGCTTCTCGATTGGTCAGGTGGCCCTAACTCTTGATAGGGTTGATGAAGATCGTTCCGCTGCCCCACTCGGGTTCTCACCCGTAGGCAGCACCCCCCATCATTCGTCGTCGCGAGAGCTTCGCTCCACGCCCCGAACCAGGAGACAGCGCTGTTAGCTAACGCCCTGAACTTGCTTGTGCCGTTGGCCGCCGATGATGGTGAATTCCACGGTCCGTCCATCGAGGAATTCTTCCCCGAGGTTCTCTTCTTTTCCGGAACGCCTTTCGAGATCAACCGGGTCATCCTCATCCGCTTCATCGCCGTCGCGGCGATCCTGATCCTCTTCTGGCTCGCCACCCGCAAGATGAAGCTCGTTCCGACGCGGGGCCAGAGCATCGCCGAGATGGCCTTGGACTTCGTGCGGGTCAACATCGCCGAAGACCTGTTGGGAAAGAAAGACGGTCGGCGCTTCCTCCCGATCCTGACCACGATCTTCTTCATGGTCCTCGCCATGAACCTCACGGGCGTCGTGCCGTTCCTGAACCTCGCGGGAACGTCGGTCATCGGTGTGCCCCTGGTACTCGCGGTCGTCGCCTACGTCACCTTCATCTACGCCGGAATCAAGAAGCACCCCGGGGCATTCTTCAAGAACGCTCTCTTTCCGCCCGGAGTTCCTCCGTTCCTCTACATCATCGTGACGCCGATCGAGTTCCTCTCGACGTTCATTCTGCGTCCGGTCACGCTGACCCTGCGACTGCTCATGAACATGGTCGTCGGGCACCTGTTGCTCGTGCTGTTCTTCGGCGCAACCTGGTTCTTCTTCTTCACCGCGAGCGGCTGGTTCACGCTGTTCGGAGTCGGAACGCTCGCCTTCGGCTTCGTGTTCACGCTGTTCGAGATTCTCGTCGCCCTGCTCCAGGCCTATGTCTTCACCCTGCTCACCGCTGTCTACACCCAGCTCGCGCTGGCTGAGGAACACTAAACGAATTAGGCAGCCGCCTCATTCGCCATCACGGAAGGAAACACACGTGGACGCAACAACCGTTCTCGCCGAGATCAACGGAAACATCGCGACGGTCGGTTATGGTCTCGCGGCCATCGGCCCGGCCATCGGTGTCGGCATCGTCGTCGGAAAGACCATCGAGGGCGTCGCCCGCCAGCCCGAGCTCGCAGGCCGCCTGCAGGTTCTGATGTACATCGGTATCGCCTTCACCGAGGCACTTGCTTTCATCGGTATCGCTACCTACTTCATCTTCGTCTGATCCCGCTTCGCTCAAGAGATAGGAGGCTGGAATGCTTCACGCAGTTCTAGCTGCCGCAGAGGGCACCGAAGAGCCGACGAATCCGCTCATTCCAGAGACCTACGACATCGTCTGGTCGCTGCTCTGCTTCGCCGTCATCCTGTTCTTCTTCTGGCGGATGGTGCTTCCCCGGGTCAAGACGATGCTCGACGAGCGGTCCGCCGCGATCGAGGGCAACATCGCTAAAGCCGACGCCGCCCAGGCGCAGGCCGAAGCAGCTCTCGAGCAGTACACGGCACAGCTCGCCGAGGGTCGCGCCGAAGCCGGCAAGATCCGCGAGCAAGCGCGAGCCGACGCTCTGAAGATCTCCGCCGAGATCAAGGAGCAGGCGCAGGTCGACGCCGGCCGCATTCAGGCGCAGGCGACGAGCCAGATCGAAGCCGAGCGTCAAGCGGCCGTCGTGTCGCTGCGCGCTGAGGTGGGCAGTCTTGCTCTCGACCTGGCTTCGGGTGTCATCGGAGAGTCCGTGAAGGACGACGCGAAGGCAGCCGGCATCGTCGACCGTTTCCTTGCAGACCTCGACGCGTCTGAGGCAGCCGCCCCGACCGCCGGAAACAAGTAAGAACATGGGATCAGCGACCAGAGAAGCCATCGCGGGCGTGCGAGCCAGGCTGTCAGGGCAGGGCGGTTCCGCCACGCTCGCCACGGGTGAGCAACTGCTCTCCGCAGGCCGGGTCATCGGTGAATCGTCGGCACTCCTGTCGCTTCTCGCAGACCCGTCCGCTGACCAAGCGTCGAAATCCGGGGTCGTGGCCGAGCTCTTCGGCTCGAAACTCGACGCCGAGGCCGTTCGCATCCTGAGCGACGTCGCGTCGAGCCGCTGGTCATCCCACGACGACCTGCTCCAGGCGATAGAGGAACTCGGCTTTCGAGTTCTGGCCGATTCGGCCACGAGCGCCGAGTCGATCGAGGCCGAGCTCGCCCGTTTCGGCGAAGCAGTCTCGACGAGCGATGAACTCGAGCTCGCGCTCGGTTCGAAGCTCGGCGCCGTCGATGCGAAATTGAAGCTGGTCGATGCATTGCTCGAGGGCAAGGCGTCTCCGCAGAGCCTCGCGATCGTGCGGCAGCTCGTCGCGCAGCCCCGCGGTCGTCGAATCGGTGAACTCCTGAGGGTGGCGGCCAACATCGTCGCCGACCAGTCAGGCAAGTCGATCGCCACGGTCACCAGCGCGGCGCCCATCGCTCCCGCGCAGCTGGAGCGCCTCGAGAGGGGGCTGTCGTCGCTGTACGGACGCGCCCTGTCGGTGAACCAGCAGATCGATCCCGCCCTCATCGGCGGTCTTCGCATCCAGGTGGGAGATGATGTCATCGACGGCAGCGTCTCCGCCCGCATCAATGATTTGAGACTTCAGCTCGCTGGCTAGCCTCTCCCGGCTGGCTTGCTACACGCCGGAGCGAATCCTTCGGCAGAAAAAGGAAAAACGATGGCAGAACTATCGATCAGCCCCGACGAGATCCGTGGTGCTCTTCAGGACTTCGTGAAGTCCTACGAGCCCGGCAAGGCGACTAAGACGGAGGTCGGCTACGTGACCGACGCCGGCGACGGCATCGCGCATGTCGAGGGTCTTCCCGGCGTCATGGCCAACGAATTGATCCGCTTCGCCGATGGCACGCTGGGCCTGGCCCAAAACCTTGACGAAGACGAGGTGGGTGTCATCATCCTGGGCGAGTTCTCGGGCATCGTCGAGGGCATGGAGGTGCAGCGCACGGGCGAGGTGCTCTCGGTTCCCGTCGGCGACGCCTACCAGGGCCGCGTGGTCGACCCGCTGGGCAACCCGATCGATGGCCTCGGCGAGATCGCCTCCGAGGGTCGCCGGGCTCTCGAGCTCCAGGCGCCCGGCGTGATGCAGCGCAAGAGCGTGCACGAGCCGATGCAGACCGGCATCAAGGCGATCGACGCCATGATCCCTGTCGGCCGCGGCCAGCGACAGCTGATCATCGGCGACCGCCAGACCGGCAAGACGGCCATCGCCATCGACACGATCATCAACCAGAAGGCCAACTGGGACTCCGGCGACGTCAACAAGCAGGTTCGCTGCATCTACGTCGCCATCGGCCAGAAGGGCTCGACCATCGCCTCGGTGAAGGGCGCCCTCGAAGACGCCGGAGCGCTCGAGTACACGACGATCGTCGCGTCTCCCGCCTCTGACCCGGCCGGCTTCAAGTACCTCGCTCCGTACACCGGCTCGGCCATCGGCCAGCACTGGATGTACGGCGGCAAGCACGTTCTCATCATCTTCGACGACCTGTCCAAGCAGGCCGAGGCCTACCGTGCGGTGTCGCTGCTCCTTCGTCGTCCGCCGGGACGTGAGGCATACCCGGGTGACGTCTTCTACCTGCACTCGCGTCTGCTCGAACGTTGCGCCAAGCTCTCCGACGAGCTGGGTGCCGGATCGATGACCGGTCTCCCGATCATCGAGACCAAG
>NZ_CAXVWM010000022.1:0-6529 GCF_964263775.1 Agreia sp.
GCACCTGCCCCTCGGCGTGCGCGTGGTCGGCGTGAGCTGTCAGCCCGGAACGGAGCCGAGGCGGCGGCAGATCGGCGAGCTGACCCTGCTGACCATCGGCGACCTCGGCCAGCTTCCCGCTGCCCTTCGGCGGGTGAACACCTGATGACCGCACCTGCACCCGCTCCCACTCGCCGCACCGGGCGCTCCGCGCAGACGATCGGCCAGCGCTCGGCCCTCGACACCGTTCTCGACTGCGCCGCCATCGCCGCCCTGCTCGCTGTCGCCGTCGTCGGCTTCGGCCCCGCGTTCGGCGGAACCGGCTACCTCGTCGCCGGCCTTGGCGCCCTGCTGCTGGGCCTCGCAATCGCGCTGATCGGCGCCCGGCTGCGCGCGAACATCCTGATGCTCTCGGCCGCCACCCTGCTGGTCTACATGATCTTCGGCGGGCCGCTCGCCGTGCCCACGACCACGCTCTTCGGCGTGGTTCCGAGCCTCGAGACCATCCGCGCGCTGGTTCTCGGCGTCGTCTTCTCGTGGAAAGACGTGCTCACCCTCGAGACCCCCGTCGGCGGCTTCGCGTCGGTGCTGATCGTTCCCTATCTCGCGACCCTCGTCGCAGCCGTTCTCGCCTTCAGCCTCGCGCTGCGCCTGCGTCGCGCCGCCTGGGCACTGCTGCCTGCCGGCGTGCTCTTCGTGGTGGCCATCGCGTTCGGCACGCGGGATGCGGCCGCGCCGATCGTGCAGGGGCTCGTCTTCGCGGGCATTGCGCTCGCGTGGTGGGCGTGGCGGCGCAGCCAGGATCGTGCCCGTCGCATCGCCGCCACCACCCTCGACAGCGCCTCCGGCGCGCAGGCTCCGGATGCGGGCCTCGCCCGCACGCGGCTGGCCCTCGGCGCCGGGCTGCTCGTCGTCGCCCTGGGCGTCGGGTTCGCGACCGGCGGACTGCTCGCCCCGGTCAGCGCCCGCGAGGTGCTGCGCGACGCGATCGTTCCTCCCCTCGACCTGCACGACTACGCGAGCCCGCTCGTCGGCTTTCGCAAGTATGTGCGCGACGAGAAAGAAGACGTGCTCTTCACCGTGAAGGGCCTTCCCGAGGGCGCGCGCATGCGACTCGCGACGCTGGATGCCTACGACGGCGTGGTCTACAACGTGGCGGGCGACGGCACGGCCGGCTCGGGCACGTTCACGCGGGTGAGCGGCGACATCCCGAGCGACGAGAAGGGCGACAGGGCGACCCTCGACGTGACCATCGGCGACCTGACCGGCGTGTGGATCCCCGACGCCGGCTACCTCGACTCTTTCCGCTTCACGGGAGATCGCGCCGACGAGCTCGCCGGCAGCCTGCACTACAACCGCACCACCGGCGTCGCGATCTCGACGATCCCCCTGGCGGAGGGCGACAGCTACTCGATGGATGTCGTGATTCCGAAGGTGCTCACTGACGAGCAGCTCGAGAGCCACGGTCTGCAGTCGCTGTCGATGCCGAAGGCGGCGGGCGTTCCCGAAGACGTGGCGCCGCTCGCGACCACCTACATCGGAGACGCCGATCGCCCGCTGACCCAGGTGCGCAACCTGGCGACCTCGCTGAGCCAGGAGGGCTTCTTCAGCCACGGACTCGAGGGCGAGGCCACGTCGCGCGCCGGCCACGGAGCCGAGCGCATCTCGACGCTGCTGGGCGCCGACCAGATGATCGGCGACGACGAGCAGTATGCGGTCGCCATGGCGCTGATGGCGCGCTCGGCCGGCATGCCCGCGCGCGTGGTGATGGGCTTCTACCCCGACGAGTACGCGGGGGCAGGCGCCGAGCAGCAGATCACCGGCGACCAGCTGCACGCCTGGGTCGAGGTCGCGTTCGACGACGCGGGCTGGGTGGCCTTCGATCCGACTCCCCCGAAAGACCAGGTTCCGCAAGAAGAGGCGCCGAAGCCCAAGTCCGACCCCAAGGCCCAGGTGCTGCAGCCGCCGCCCCCGCCGCAGGAGCCGGCAGACCTTCCGCCCGACATCCGCACCGACGACACCGATCAAGACGACGAGCCCGAGTCGAACGCTCTGCTCACGACCGTGCTGATCGCGTCCGGAAGCCTGCTGGCGCTGATCATCGTGCTGCTGACACCCGTGGTGGTGATCGGGGCGTTGAAGGCGCGCCGCCGCACAGGGCGGCAGAACGCCGTGCGCCCCGCCGACCGGCTGAGCGGTGGCTGGGACGAGATCGTCGACCGCGCCGACGACCTCGGCACCCCTGTGGGCCGTGGTGTGACGCGTCGTGCGGATGCTGCGGTGATCGCCGAGGCCTGGCCTGCACTGCCGGTCGGCGCCGTCGCAGTGCGCGCTGACCATGGCGTCTTCGGCCCGGGCGAGCCGTCGCCGCAGGAGGTCGACGCCTTCTGGGCCGAAGTGAACGCTATCGTCAGGGGAATGCACGATTCGCGCGGCTGGTGGAAACGCCTGCGCGCGCGGGTGTCATTGCGCGCATACATCGGCAGGCGCCTGGAGAGTCGACGCAGACGAAGGAGGGCACGGTCGTGACGAATTCCGCGCAGCAGCAGGGCGCGGGGCAGATGATGCCGTGCGTGCGCTGCGGATCGCCCGTTCCCCGCAGCTCGCAGTTCTGCCTCGCGTGCGGAACTCCGACCTCGACTCGCAGCCAGGCCGCGGCTCCGGGCTATGCCGGCGTGCCCGTGCAGGCCGCCTGGCAGCCCACCCCGGTGAACGCCCCCATTCTGCTCTCGAGCATCGTGCCCGCGAACTACGGGCGACGGGTCGGGGCTTTTCTCATCGACGGCGCGTTCGGCGGTGTTCTCACGACGATCATTGCGCTGCCCATCCTCTGGATCGTGGCCGCGTCGGTCGCCCCGAGAAGCGGCGCGGTCGACGTTTCGGGGCTTCCGTCGGCACTGATCACGCTCGCGAGCGGGTTGTATCCGCTCGCGATGCTGGTGCTGCAGGCCTTCACCGGCTTCTCGCTCGGCAAGCGCATTATGGGCCTGCGCATCGTCAAGGTCGACAGCCTCATTCGTGCGGGCATCGGCCGGATGCTGCTGCGCGGCGTGATCATCGGAGCCTCGAACATCGTGGTCGGCATCGGCCCGCTGCTCGTGTACCTGTCGCCGCTGTGGGACCCGACCAAGCGGCTGCGCGGCTGGCACGACCGTCTGTCGGGCACCTGGGTTCTCGACGTGACGAAGGGGCCGAATCCGCTGGCGAAGAACGCCGGAGAGATCGTCGACGACGTTCCTGCGGTGGAGAAGACGCGGCGGCCGACGGCGGCCGCGGTCCCGGATGCGCCTGTCACGCCGATCGCGCAGGCTCCCGTTGTGCAGTTGCTCTCGCAGGCGCCGGATGCGTTCTCTGCTGCGCCCGCACCTGCACCCGCCGCGCCGGCCGGGCCGATCGAGGCGATCCCGAGCTTCGATCCGCTGCCGCCCTTCGGCGGGGAAGACCTCGACGGAACGAAGCTCAGCAACTCTGTGCCCGCGCAGGCACTGCCGACCGGAACCGTGACGTTGCTGTTCGACACCGGAGAGAGCCACGTGATCGCGGGCCACGGCGTGCTCGGCCGCGACCCCGTGTCGCCCTACGGCGCTCCGGGCGACCAGCTCGTGCAGGTCGCGGGCGACACCCGCTCCATCTCGAAGACGCACCTCGAATTCGAGGTGCAGCCCGGAACCATCTGGGTGACCGATCGGCGCTCGACCAACGGCTCGGCCCTCGTTCGGGCCGACGGCGTCGAATCGCCGATCGTGCCCGGGCAGCGCATGACGCTGCAGAGCGGCGACCGCGTGCGCATCGGAACGCGCGTCTTCACCCTCACGGTGGCCCCGTGAGCCCGCCGCCGGCCGTCGGCGCATCCACGATCGTGCTGCGCTCGGGCGCCGCGACCCATCGCGGGCTGAAGCGCGCCACGAATGAGGACGCGTACCTGGCGTCATCGCCGGTGTTCCTGGTGGCCGACGGCATGGGCGGACACGAGGCGGGTGAGCGGGCGAGTGCGATCGTCGTCGAGTCGTTCGACGGCCTCACCGGGCGACCCACCGTCGATCCTGCGGAGGTGCGCGCCGCCTTCGACCGCGCCTACCGCTCGATCGCCGAGCTCAGCACGGGAGGTCGCCGCCGCGCCGGAACCACGGTGTCGGGCGTGGCCGTCGTCGACAGCGAGGGGACGGCCGTGTGGTTGGTCTTCAACCTCGGCGACTCGCGCACCTACCGCCTCAACGCCGGCGTGCTCGAGCAGATCAGCATCGACCACTCCGTGGTTCAGGAACTGCTCGACGGGGGCGGCATCGATGCCGCCGCAGCGCTCGTGCATCCAGCGCGCAACGTGATCACGCGCGCGCTCGGGGCCGGCGGCGACTACCGTCCTGATTTCTGGCTCGTGCCGATCGAGCCCGGTGACCGCATGTTCATCTGCTCCGACGGAATCTCGGGTGAGATCGACACGGAGTCGATCGCACGAATACTCTCGAGTGAGAAAGATCCCCAGGTGGCGGCCGACAGGCTGGTGCGTGAGGGCATGGCCCGGGGGGGCCACGACAACCTCACGGCGGTCGTGGTCGACGCGTCGCTTCCCCCCGCGGCGCCGGATGCGGCCCTGCCCGACGACACCATCCCCCGCGGATCCGTGCCCACAGAAGGAGCCGTGCGATGACCCGCCTCAACTACCAGCCCGGGCAGTGGCGCGGAGTCGTGGCGCCCGGCGCCGTCGCCCTCTTTCCGGCCAGCCTCGACGGAGAGCTGCTCGAACGCGTCTGGCGAACCCTCGACGGGGGCAATGGGCTGAGCGGCGTGCTCGAGGCGCTCACCGCCGAGTTCGGAACGAACCTCAGGGCCATTCCTCCGTTCGCCGTCGCCGTTGCGTCGGGTTCCGAACTGCGCCTGGCCGTGCGCGGGGCGTTCCGCATCGACGTGTCGCAGCCCGGCGCATCCGAGCCCGTGACCGTGACGGGTGACGAGGTCACCACCTGGAACGAGCGCGTGGTCGCGGCCGCCGAGGGATTCGTCGTGAGCTGCGACGGCGCCGACGACTCCGACTGGTTCGCCATCCGCAGCGGCATCGTGCTGTGCGGCGCGGTGTCGTTCCGCATGGCCGGCCAGGCGGGCGCGGCGGCTATGAGCGTGCCGGTCGTGGCCGTGGATGCGACGCCCGTGCCGGCACTGCCGGCCGAGACCATCATTCCGGATGCACCTGCTGTCGTTGCGGCGCCCGACCCCGACGACACCGTCGATGACGTGGTTCCGATTGAGGCAGACGACTTCGGCCCGACGGTCACCGAGCTTCCCGACGACGCCTACGACCACCTCTGGGGTGCCACCGTCGTGAAGTCGGTCGAAGAGGCCGCCGTGCGGCTCGACGACGAGTCCGTGGATGACGAGCAGGCGTCGTCAGCTCCCTCGCCGGCTCCCTCGGTTGCCGTCGCTGCTCCGCCGGCCGCCCCGGCGCCCGCCCCCGCGGCGGCGTTCACTCCCCTCGAGACGCCGCGCGTGTCGTCGAAGGAGTGGACCGCTCCGCCGCCCACGGGGCTCATCGATCGCGTTCCCGGATTCGCCGGAGTCGGCGCTGCCGCCACGAACTGGAATGATCCGTCCACTCCACCTGCATCGTCGACCCCGAGCGCGGCAGCGAGCGAGAGCGACCACGACGGCCTCACGGTCACGGTCTCCGAACTCGAGGCGATGCGTCGGCTGGAGTCTGCCGACGAGGCCTCGACGGCCGCCGGCCCCGGCCGCATCGTGCTCGCCTCGGGAGACGTCGTCTCGCTCGATCGCCCCGTGATCGTGGGTCGCCGGCCCCGCCCGCAACGTGTTCAGGGCGACGTGCTTCCTCACCTCGTCACCGTTTCGAGCCCCGAGCAAGACGTCTCGCGCAGCCACCTCGAGGTGCGAGTCGAGGGCAGGCACGTGCTCGTCGTCGACCTCGACACGACCAACGGCTCGGTACTGCATCGCGCAGCAACCCCACCGCTGCGGCTGTCGCCGGGCGAGGCTGTTCTCGTGCTGAACGGCGACATCGTCGACATCGGCGACGGCGTCACGCTGCTCTTCGAGGACCTGCCGTGAACGCGCGTCGGCCACCGTCCGCCCCGCCCGAGATCGCCGGGTTCACGCACGAGCAGCTGCTCGGCTCCGGCGGATTCGCCGACGTCTTTCTCTACGAGCAGCGGATGCCGCGGCGCCGGGTGGCCATCAAGGTTCTGCTCAGCGAGGCGCTCACCGAGGGCGCGCGAGAGAACTTCGACGCCGAGGCGAACCTCATGGCGCAGCTCTCTACGCATCCGTCGATCGTCACCATCTACCAGGCCGACATCGCGCCCGACGGCCGGCCGTACCTGGTCATGGAGTACTGCTCCCGGCCCAACCTCGCCGCGCGCTACCGGCGGGAGAAGATCAGCGTGGCCGAAGCGCTGCGCATCGGAATCCAGGTGGCGGGCGCCGTCGAGACCGCCCATCGGGCCGGCATCCTGCACCGCGACATCAAACCGGCCAATATTCTCACCACGGAATACAACCGCCCGGCGCTGACAGACTTCGGCATCTCGGTGACCATGGTCGG
>NZ_CAXVWM010000023.1:0-4008 GCF_964263775.1 Agreia sp.
AGACATCAGGGTGATCGGCTGCTGCACCAGAATTCCCGACGCGGTGGCGATGGATGCGCCGTCGCGCCCCGCCGTCGACAGCACCGTCTGCGAGCCGGTCGCCATGAGCCCCTCGGTGAGCACCGCAAGCGACGCGTTGTACAGCAGCAAGGCGTCTTCGTCGCCGACCTTGACGAGCAGGGCGGTCGCGGCGACGCGCTCGAAGTTGGCCACGAAGTCGTGTGCCGAGTGCAGCATGCCCTCGCGCGGATTCGGGTCGATCAGCAGCCGGGTCTGCGGATCGACGACCGCACCCTCGAGCAGTTCGACCTGCTCGAGCGAGTCGAAGCGCAGGCAGCTCACCACCACGAACGGGGCCGCGTCGATCGCCTGTCGCACGCGATCGTCGAACTCGACGAACCGCTCGACCGAGGCCTCGTTGAAGCTGTAGCGAGGCTCGCCGTCGGTGCGGTCGGAGATGGCGCGTGCTGTGCCGCGCGGGCTCGGCGTCGCGATGAGCTCGACTCCGTAGTCGCTCAGAAAGGCTCGGATCTTTTCGCCGTCGGAGTCGTCTCCGACCATCGCGACGAGCGTGGTCGCAACGCCGAGGCGAGCGAGTCCGACGGCCACGTTGAGGGCGGCCCCGCCGACGAAGTCCTCCGAGCCCTCCGACGTGCGGAACTCGTCTATGAGAGCATCGCCGATCACCACAACGCAACCCGTCGCATCCACCATCGCGTGCACCCCTACGTTCGCCGAGCCTCAGGATGCACACTCTATTACCGGCCACTTCTTCCGTGCACCCGAATAGGGTGGTGTCGATGCCTCGACCACTCGATCCCTTGGCCCGATTCGACGTGCGACCATGACCGCGGGCGTGACAATCGAGTTCACCGGCCTCACCAAGACCTTCGGGGCGGTGCAGGCGGTGTCAGACCTCTCGTTCACCGTCGAACCGGGCCGCGTCACGAGCTTTCTGGGTCCGAACGGCGCGGGCAAGACCACGACGCTGCGAATGCTCCTGGGGCTCGTGCGGCCGACATCCGGCACTGCGACCTTCGGTGGCACCGCCTACCGCGACCTGCCGTCGCCGCTCGCGACCGTCGGATCCGCGCTCGAGGCGGCCAGCTTCCATCCGGGCCGCAGCGCCGCCGACCACCTGCGCATCTATGCCCAGGCCGCGGGCATCGACCGCGAGCGCGTGCAGCTCGTTCTGCACCGGGTCGGCCTCGGCGCCTACGGCGACCGCCGCGTCGGCGGCTACTCGCTCGGCATGCGCCAGCGGCTCGGCCTCGCGTTCGCGCTGCTCGGCGACCCCGGCGTGCTGGTGCTCGACGAGCCGATCAACGGGCTCGACCCCGAGGGCATCAAATGGATTCGGCTGCTGCTGCGCGAGCTCGCCGACGAGGGGCGCACCGTTCTCATCTCATCCCACCTGCTTAGCGAGGCGCAGCAGAGCGTCGACGAGGTCGTCATCGTGTCGCACGGCAAGCTCATTCATCGCGGCTCGCTGGCCAGCCTCGATACGAGCGAGCAGAAGCAGGTCGTCGTGGATTCGACGGATCGCGCCGCGCTGACGGCGGCCCTCGAGGCGGCCGGCTACGCCGTGAGTCCGCTGCGCGGCGGCGTTCTCGTCGGCGACGCCGAGGCCGCCGAGGTGGGCCGCATCGCGTTCGCCGCCGGCATCCCGGTCACGGCGCTCTCGCAGAAGCGGGTGGGTCTCGAAGAGAGCTTTTTGCACCTCGTCGGAGAGGAGGGGGCGCTGTGAGCAGTTTCGGCGGAGTCCTGCACTCCGAGGTCACCAAGATCACGTCCACCCGCCTGTGGTGGATCCTCAGCATCATCATGGTCGCGTACATCGCCGTGTGCGCCGGCGGCCTGGCGGCACTGTTCGGCTCGCTTGGCACTCCCACGACTTCGCCGCTCGCCGACGACGCGCTGGTGCCGCTCGTCTACAGCTTCGGTCCCTCGCTCGGCTACGTGTTCGCTGTGTTGCTCGGTGCACTCGCGACGACGAACGAGTTTCGGCACCAGACGCTCACGCCCACGTTCCTCGCTGTTCCGCGCCGATCGCGGGTGCTGGTCGCCAAGCTGCTCGCCCTCACCGGGGCCGGAGCGGTCTACGGGGTTCTTGCGCTGGTCGCGTCCGTCGGAGCGGGGGCGGCCGTGCTCGCGATCGTCGGCATCGACCCGCTGCTCACCGACGGCGGCACGTGGGCGCTGATCGGCCGCTCTGTTCTGGCCATGGCGCTGTGGGCCGCCATCGGAGTCGGTCTCGGCGTGCTCGTGCCGAGCCAGGTCGCTGCCATCGTGATCGTTCTGGCGTTCACGCAGTTCGTCGAGCCGCTGCTGCGCCTCGCATCCGCAATCACCGACTTCACGGCACAGGTCGGCCGCTTCCTGCCCGGCGCCGCGAGCGACGCGCTCGTGGGCCAGAGCGCCTACCAGCTGGCGGGCGCAGATCCGCTGGTGCTCGAGTGGTGGCAGGGCGGCCTCGTGCTTGTCGGCATCGCCGTCGTCGTGAGCATCCTGGGCTGGTTCACCAGCTGGCGCCGCGACGTCACCTGATACCTGTTCTTCGCGAGCTTTCTCTCGGGAATACATTCGTCACATCGTCGCGTTTGCCCCAGAGGCAGCCTCGCCTTGTCACACACGTTCTCGACCGAAAGAAGCATCGTCGTGCAGCTCTTCTCCCCCGTCTCGCTCGGCTCCCTCGCCCTCAGCAACCGTGTCGTCATGGCGCCGCTCACGCGGCTGCGCGCCGACGAGCACGGCGTTCCGGGCGACCTCATCGCCCTGCACTACGCCCAGCGCGCCACGGCCGGACTGCTGATCACCGAGGGAACGTTCACCTCGGCCGGCGCGCAGGCCTATCCGGGACAGCCTGGCATCGCGACCGATGAGCAGGCCGAGGGATGGGGCCGGGTCGCCGACGCCGTGCACGAGGAGGACGGCCTGATCGTGATGCAGCTGATGCACGCGGGCCGGGTCACGCATCCGGTCGTCAACAGCGGACTCACGATCTACGCACCCAGCGCCACCGCCATCGAGGGCGAGGTGCGCACGCCCGACGGCGCGTTCCCGTACCCGGTTCCCACGGCGGCCACGGCAGACGAGCTGCAGCGCATCATCGAGGAGCACGTGGCCGCGGCCCGCCGCGCCGTCGAGGCCGGACTCGACGGCGTCGAGGTGCACTCGGCCAACGGATACCTGCTGCACCAGTTCCTCTCGCCCACCAGCAACACGCGAACGGATGCCTACGGCGGCTCCCCCGAGAACCGCGCCCGGTTCGGCGCCGAGGTCATCGAAGCCGTCGCCCGCGAGATCGGCGCCGACCGGGTGGGCGTGCGCATCTCACCCGAGCGCAACATCCAAGACGTTCTCGAGAACGATGCGGAAGAGACCCGCCTCACCTACGAGGCGATGGTGGATGCGATCGCGCCGCTCGGGCTCGCGTATCTCAGCGTGCTGCACCCTTCTCCGGCATCGTCGCTCGTGCAGGATCTGCGCCGCCGCTTCGCCGGCGCGGTCATTCTGAACAACGGATTCACGACTCCGACCACACGCGAAGAGGCCCGCAGCCTGGTGAACGACGGACTCGCCGACGCGGTCGTCGTGGGCCGCGCGCTGCTCGCGAACCCCGACCTGGTTCGCCGCTGGCGCGACGAGGAGCAGCTCAACGAGCCCGACGCGAAGACGTTCTATGCCGCTGGGGCGACCGGGTACACCGACTACCCGACTCTGTAGCGGTGAGCATTCCGAGTCAGGCCCGGAGTGAGTGTTTTTCTCGAGACAGAGCGAGCCCTATCTCGGGTTGAAAAGTGTCTATTTCTGCTGGCTATTTGCTGGCCCGGCGGATAGCGTGTGAGAGCGGGTGGGGGCACCCGCGCGTTATAACACTTATCTATTAGGGGAATCTCTGTGAGAACTGCTACACACCCGAGAACATCTCGGTCGTTGTCATCCCGCGTCGCAATGATCGGCACAGCTGCCCTCATCGCCGTCGCGCCCATTTTCGTCACACACACG
>NZ_CAXVWM010000024.1:0-16879 GCF_964263775.1 Agreia sp.
AACCCGACTGGAGCGGCCTGGCGGCCCAGGCGATCACCCCGCAGGTGCCCACGGGGGAGGAGACCCCGACCTACTGGTATTACGCGGTCGCCCTCTTCGGTGCGGCCATGACGCCTTACGAGGTGTTCTTCTTCTCGTCTGGCGCGATCGAGGAGAAGTGGACAGTCACAGACCTCAGCCAGTCGCGATCGAACGTGCTCGTCGGCTTTCCTCTCGGCGGACTGCTGTCGATCGCCATCGCGGCATGTGCGGCGGTGGTGCTGTTGCCCCGGGCCATCGACGTCACGAGCCTGGCGCAGGTGGTGCTGCCTGTCGCCGAGGCGGGCGGCAAAGTCGCGCTCGCGTTCGTGATCGTCGGGATCCTGGCCGCGACGTTCGGCGCCGCGCTCGAGACGACGCTGTCGAGCGGGTACACGCTGGCGCAGTTCTTCGGCTGGTCGTGGGGCAAGTTCCGCCGTCCGGTGAAAGCCGCCCGGTTTCACCTCACGATGATCATCTGCCTGCTGCTGGGGCTCGGCGTGCTGTTCACCGGGGTCGATCCGATCCTCGTCACCGAGTACTCGGTCGTCTTCTCAGCGGTGGCGCTGCCGCTCACCTACCTGCCCATTCTCATCATCTCGAACGATCCGCAGTACATGGGAGAACACGTCAACGGCCGGCTGACCAACGCCATGGGGCTGGTCTATCTCGGTATCATCCTCGTGGCATCGCTCGCCGCCATACCGCTCATGATCGTCACCGGAGCAGGAGCCTGATCGTGCCCGAAAAACCAACCCGAAAGCGCCCCCGCCTCCCGCTGCCAGCCGCGCCCGCGGCCCGCGGCCAGGTGCTCGACGCGCAGCTGAGCCTGCTCGATCGCCAAGTGCTCGATCGTTCAGACACACCCGTCACGACGGTCGATGACATCGAGATCGCTGATCCTCCTGAGGGGCCGATCGCGGTGGATGCCGCGCCGCCCGTGATCACGGCCATCGTCACGGGCCCGGTTCTCGGCACGCGCATCTTCGGCGGACGCCTGCCGACGTCGCGATTCATCCGAATACCGTGGACCGACGTCTCGGACGTGGGAACCGTGGTGCGCCTCGGCGTCGACGGCGAAAGCCTCGATGCGACCTGGACCGAGCGCTGGGTACGAGACCACGTCATCCGCCGCATCCCGGGAGGCAGCCATGATCCTGAGTGACCTGATGGGCAGCACGGTCGACAGTGCCGACGGGCAGCGCCTCGGCACGCTCATCGACGTGCGATTCGTGGTCGACGGCACACCGCGCCAATTGCTGGCCGATGCGCGTCTCGAGGGCATCGTCGTGAGTCCGAACAGCCGCGCGTCATACCTCGGCTACGACCGCAAAGACATGAACTCCCCGGCGCTGATCGCGCGGTTTCTGCGGTGGCGGCACCGCGGCACGCTCTTCGTGCTCTGGGCCGACATCGAACAGATCGATGTGCCGCGTGTGCGCCTGCGTGCACAGTTCACGCGGTACGACGCGAGGTGGTCGGTGCGCGGGTGAGCGCGTCAGGTGTCGCTCTGCGTCACTGCACCGCTGCGGTAAGGCGGGCGACGGTGTCGAGTGCCTGCGCGACCGCGGGGCGCGCGAGCCACTGCTCGAGCGTGATCTCCCGCGACTTCTCGCGGTAGAGGCCTTCGATCTCACGAAGCTGTTCGACGAATCGGGCGCTCCGCACCATGAGCGACACCTCGAAGTTGAGGCTGAACGAGCGCATGTCCATGTTGCTCGAGCCCACGACGGCCACATCGTCGTCGACCGTGAAGTGCTTCGAGTGCAGCACGGTCGGCTCCTGGTAGAGAAAGATGCGCACGCCCGAGCGGAGCAGTGTCTCGTAGTACGAGCGTTGCGCGTGGTACACGACGTACTGGTCTGCCACGGCGCAGGCGAAGAGCTGAACGTCGACGCCTCTTTCGGCGGCGGTGGTGATCGCGTAGAGCATCGAGTCGTCGGGCACGAAGTAGGGGCTCGCAATGATCAGGCGTTCCTGCGCGCCGTAGACGAGGGCGTTGAAGAGGCGCAGGTTGTTCTCACCGTCGAAGCCCGGACCGCTCGGAACGACCTGGCATTCGATGCTCTCGGGCGAGTTCGAGGCGGTGGCGCGCGAGTCGTCTGTCTCGACGATGTCGCCGGTCTCGCTGTACCAGTCTGTGACGAACAGCGCATCCAGGCCGAGGGCGGCGGGCCCTTCGAGACGCACCATCAGGTCTTTCCACTTCAGGCCCCGGCGGATATTGCCGCGCTTGTCGTAGCTCGAGTCGATCATGTTCTGCGACCCGGTGAAGGCGAGGTGACCGTCGACGACCACGATCTTGCGGTGGTTGCGCAAATCGGGGCGGCGCCAGTTGCCCTGCCAAGGACGGAACGGCAACATCTCTTCGAACGGGATGCCGCTCGCGCGCAACCAGGCGCGGGTCGAACGACCGCGCGGATTGCGCATCGTGGCCCAGTGGTCGTAGAGCACGCGCACGGTGACGCCGCGCTCGTGAGCCGACTTCAACGCATCGAAGAAAACGGCGGTGGTGTCGTCTCGGCCGAGAATGTAGAACTCGACGTGCACATACAGGGTTGCGGATACGACGGCATCCGTCATCGCCTGAATCGACGCCTCGTAGTCGGGAAGGAGGGTGGCCGTGTTGCCCGCGACGAGCGGCATCGCGCCGAGAGTTCGGTTGAGGTGCACGACGGAGCCGAACCACGCGGGTTCGGTGACGGCGGTCGACGCGCTGCCGATGGGTGCGGCGGCATCGAGGATGAAGTCGTTGACGTCGCGCTGCTTGTCACGCCGGTCTTTCGGCAGCCGGGAGCTGCCCAGGAGCACGTAGAGCAGGCTGCCCGGGATCGGCGAGATGAAGATGGCGAGCAGCCACGCCATGGCCGAGCTGGGCCGCCTGTTGCGCGGCACGGTGACGACGGCGCCGATACGGATGAGGATGTCGACCACCAGGATGACGGTGGGAAAGATCTTGAACAGTCGCTTCTTCGCATCGGCGGGCACACGCACAGATTAGCAACGACGCATGACGCGGGCATGCAGAATGGAATCATGACCCACCCCTCGCGCAGACCGCGATTCGCGATCCTCGGAGTCGTGCTTGCGCTGGGCCTCACCGCCTGTGTGTCCGCACCGACGCCCGCGCCCACCGTCACCGTGACGCAGAGTGCGCCCGCTGTCACCGTCACTCCGAAGCCGACGCCGACTCCGACGCCCGCTTTGCCCCCGGCCACGGAGCCCGAGCCAGCGCCCGAACCACCGCCGCCCCCCGTTTCGCCGAACGCCATGGGCGGCCAGACCGACGGCGGAAACACCGCGACGACGCCGTGGGTCAGCGACTCGGGAGCGCAGCCGTTCGCCACGGGGCCCGCGGTCGTGCTGAACGACTACGAATTCAGCTACACGGTCGCCAATCAAGACCAGGTGCTGGCGATCGCGTCACGGTTCAACCTGCAGGTCGACGACGTGATCCGGGTGAACTTCCGGTGCTCTGATTACCTCGAGGTGCAGCCCGGCGACGTGCTCGACATCCGCTGGCCTGTCGATTCCGAGCAGATCGGCGTGTGCTGACGCCGAAGTCGCGCGGGTTCAGCGGGTCGCGCGCGACAGGTTGAGCAGCTCTCCCGTGAACGCGTGCGCGTCCTCCGGGTTCGGAGAACGCCGCGGATTCAGGTAGAAGAGATCGTCGAGAGCGATGCCGAACCGGTCGGCCACGGCTGCAAGAGTGTCTCCCTGGGCGACGGTGTAGGCGGTCGGATCGCCGCCGTCGAGCGTCACCGTTCCCATGGCGCCGATCCTCGCTCCCGAGTCGGCCACCGCGAGGCCCGGGCGCAGGTCGGGTGTGCTCCACACGAGCGCGGCGTGCGAGACCAGCGGGATGGGGCAGGCCTTGTCTAGGGCGGCACCGCTCGGGGCGCGAGTGACGACCACCTCGCGGATGAACGACAGGTCGCCCTGACCGATGCCGTCGCTGCCGCCGATCGGAAACACGAGGGAAGCGGCCGGGTCGTGGCCCGCATCCGCCTGCCCGAGACCGAATCGCCAGTCGGATTCGAGGCAGTGCTCGTCAGGAGACAGGGCGTCGGCCGTGAGAGTGAACTGCACGGCGGCGCCATCCGTCACCACGAGGTCGTCGACCACGAGCTCGAAGACGCCCGTCTCGTTCACTCGAATGGCGACCGAGCCGGAGACGGAGTCCGGTGCCGCGGTCGACGCTGCTCCCGCGTCGGCGAACGAGCCCGTCGCCGCGGTCGTGCCGGCCGCGAGCACGGGACGCGCCGCACCATCCTGCGTGCTGTTCGGCGACGAACTCGGCGCCGGCGCGCCCGCGCCAGCTGAGCAGCCGACGAGAAGCAGTGCCCCGAGCGCTGCCGTGAGGGCGCCGAGTGCTCGTGTCATAGCGCAAGTATGCCCCGCGAAGCCCATCGCGTGCACCGTTCGGATGCCGCATCGGCGCGGTCGCAGGCGGTATCGTTGTGGCGACGCACACCGCACCGCGGCCCGGCGATGCTCGCCGTGCCGCAGCCAGAAACCGGAGCAGAGCATTGACCGATTCTCACCTGGCCATCGTGATCCTGGCGGCAGGCCAGGGCACGCGCATGAAGTCCGCCAAGCCGAAGCTGCTGCACACCCTCGCCGGCATTCCCATCGTGAGCCACGTGCTCGCCACCGCCCGTGAGATGGATGCCGCATACACCGTGGCCGTCGTGCGTCACGAACGCGACCAGCTCGCCGAGGTCATCGACGACCAGTTGCCCGGCGGCATGATCGTCGACCAAGACGAGGTTCCCGGAACGGGTCGTGCGGTCGAGCAGGCCGTCGCGGCATTACCGGCAGACTTCGTCGGCGAGGTGTTGGTCGTCAACGGCGATGTTCCCTTGCTCGACGCGGCCACGCTCACGGCCCTTCTCGAGTCGCACCGCGCCGGCGCATCCTCGGCCACCCTGCTCTCGGCCTTCCTCGACGACGCCACCGGCTACGGCCGCATCGTGCGAGACGACGACGGCCGGCTCGAGCGCATCGTCGAGCACCGCGACGCATCCGAATCCGAACTCGCGATCGCCGAGATCAACGCGGGTGTCTACCTGTTCGGTCTGTCAGAACTGCGCGACACGCTCGCCTCGCTCGATACGCAGAACTCCCAGGGCGAGAAGTACCTCACCGACGTGGTCGGCCTGCTGCGCACGGCGGGTTCCGAGGTCGCGGCTGTGCCGGTTTCCGAGCCGTGGCTGGTCGAGGGCATCAACGACCGCGCCCAGCTCAGCGTCGCGGCCGCAAAGCTGAACGCGCTGATCGTTCGCGGCTGGCAACTCGCCGGAGTCACAGTGCACGACCCTGCCACCACCTGGATCGACCTCAAGGCGACCATCGCCAATGACGTCGAGCTGCTTCCCGGAACGCAGATCCGCGGCGCGACGGTCATCGCGACTGGCGCGACGATCGGCCCCGACACGACGCTCGTCGATTGCGAGATCGGCGAGGGCGCCGTGGTGAAACGAACGGATGCGACCCTGTCGGTCATCGGTGCCGGTGCCAGCGTCGGCCCTTTCGCCTACCTGCGCCCGAACACTATCCTCGAAGCCGGCGGCAAGATCGGCACGTTCGTCGAGACGAAGAACTCCACGATCGGCGCGGGCAGCAAGGTTCCGCACCTCTCGTACATCGGCGACACCACCGTGGGCGTGGCGTCCAACGTGGGGGCCGGCACGATCACGGCCAACTATGACGGTGTCAACAAGAACAAGACGATCATCGGGTCGCATGTGCGATCCGGGTCGCACAACGTGTTCGTCGCCCCCGTTAGGATTGGCGACGGAGCCTACACAGGTGCCGGAACGGTCGTGCGAAAAGACGTGCCGGCCGGAGCCCTGGCCATCAATGTCGCTCCGCAGCGCAACCTCGAGGGCTGGGTCACCACCAACCGGCCCGGAAGCGCCGCGGCCATCGCTGCCGACGACCATGCGGTTGAACACAGTGCGTCAGAACAGACTGGAGACTAATTTGTCGGACATCACCTCCAGCGGCGAGAAGCGCCTTCTCGTCGCATCCGGTCGCGCGCATCCCCAACTGGCCGTCGATGTGGCTGCCGCGCTCGGCACCGACCTGCTCCCCACCGATGCGCGAACCTTCGCTAACGGCGAACTGTACGTGCGCTACGACGACAGTGTGCGGGGCGCCGACGTCTTCGTCATCCAGTCTCATACCGCGCCCATCAACGAGTGGCTCATGGAGCAGCTCATCATGGTCGACGCCCTCAAACGGGCGTCAGCGAAGCGCATCACGGTCGTCGCCCCGTTCTATCCCTACGCTCGTCAAGACAAGAAGGGCCGCGGACGCGAGCCAATCTCGGCCCGCCTCGTGGCCGACCTCTTCAAGGCTGCCGGGGCAGACCGCATCATGTCGGTCGACCTGCACGCCGCGCAGATCCAGGGATTCTTCGACGGCCCCGTCGACCACCTCTTCGCCATGCCCGTGCTGCTCGCGCATATGCGCACGGCTCTCGATCCGTCGACGCTCACCGTCGTTTCGCCCGATATGGGCCGCGTGCGCGTGGCCGACATCTGGAGCGACAAGCTCGGCGTGCCACTCGCGATCATTCACAAGCGTCGCGACCCGCTCGTTCCCAACCAGGTATCGGTGCACGAGATCGTCGGCGAGGTGAGCGGACGCGTGTGCCTGCTGGTCGACGACCTCATCGACACGGGCCGCACGATCGTGGCGGCATCCGAAGCGCTGAAGAAGGCGGGAGCCTTGAGTGTCGTCGTCGCGGCGACTCACGCGGTGTTCTCCGACCCGGCCACCGAGATCCTGCAGTCCGATTTCATCGACCAGGTCGTGGTCACCGACACGCTTCCCCTGCCCGACGAGAAACGCTTCGACAAACTCACGATTCTTCCTATCGCGCCGCTGATCGCCCGCGCCATCCACGAGGTCTTCGAGGACGGCTCTGTCACGAGCATGTTCGACGGGGACGCCTGAGGCTCGTTCGAGCGTAGGCTCGTGGGCATGGACTACATTCCCGCGGCCGGCACCATCACCATGTTCTCCACCTCGTGGTGCGGCTACTGTGCACGGCTGAAGAGCCAGCTCGATAAGCAGGGCATCGGCTATACCGAGGTCAACATCGAAGAGGTCGATGGCACGGCCGAGCTGGTGGCGTCGCTGAACGGCGGCAACCAGACGGTTCCAACGGTGATCTTCCCCGACGGAACGAGTGCAACCAACCCGTCTGCCCGAGAGGTCGCCGCGCGCCTGGCCTGATCGCCACAACGCGATTTAGGTGCGCTGGCCGGGCTCCGGTCGGGTGGGAATCGCGGGGAACAGCCCGAGTGGCGCGACATTGCGGTCGCCGCCGTACGCGCCGACCGTGTAGCACTGCCAGCCCAGCCCGCCGTCTCCGAACAACTCGAAGTGCGCCGACGACCCCCGGGTCGTGGGGTCTTGGTATGGCGCGATGATGGCACAGGCGCGCTCGGCGGTGGCATGGCTGAAGCTCGCCGTCGTGAGGATTCCGGGAAGCACTAAACAGATGAGCCCGACGATGACCACGATGCGCATCGCGCGGCGCATGCGCGCGCTTCTCAGGGGACGCTCGCCGTGGGGAACATACCCTTCGAGCTCTGGTTCGTCTGAATAGGAGGACATATCGTCTCCAGTCTTGCACTGTCGTTCTCTGAGCTTGTCGAAGGGCGGGCCTTCGACAAGCTCAGGGAACGGGGAAACCTAGTGCGACGAGCCCTCGGACTCGATCTCGGTGCGGTCGCCCGACCAGAGGGTGTGGAACGTTCCCTCTTTGTCGATGCGCTTGTAGGTGTGCGCTCCGAAGAAGTCGCGCTGGCCCTGCACGATCGACGCCGGCAGGCGGTCGGCGCGCAGTCCGTCGTAGTAGGCAAGCGACGACGAGAATGCCGGGGTCGGGATTCCGGCCTGAACCGCGCTCACGACGACTCGGCGCCAGGCATCCTGCGTACCCGCGATGGCCTCGGTGAAGTACGGCGCCGTGACGAGTGCGACGAGGCCCGGGTTCTCGGCGTACGCCTCAGTGATGCGGTTGAGGAAGCGGGCGCGGATGATGCAGCCGCCGCGCCAGATCTTCGCTATCTCGCCCTTCTCGATGTCCCAGCCGTAGTGCTCTGCGCCGGCGACGATGGCGTCGAAGCCCTGCGAGTACGCGATGATCTTCGACGCGTACAGCGCCTTGCGCACGTCTTCGATGAAACCGGTCGGGTCATCGACCGCGACGGTCTCCGACGGCCCGGGCAGGTCGCTGGATGCGGCGCGCTGGGCGGGCTTCGACGACAGGGCCCGGGCGAATACGGCCTCGGCGATGCCCGAGACGGGGATGCCCAGGTCGAGCGCGGTCTGCACAGTCCAGACGCCCGTGCCCTTCGAGCCGGCCTGGTCGAGGATGACGTCGACGAGCGGGCGGTGAGTCTCGGCGTCGACCTGGCGCAGCACCTCGGCGGTGATCTCGATGAGGTAGCTCTCGAGCTCGCCTGTGTTCCATTCGGCGAAGACATCGGCGATCTGAGCGGGGGAGTAGCCGGTGCCGCGACGGATCAGGTCGTAGGCCTCGGCGATGAGCTGCATGTCGGCGTACTCGATGCCGTTGTGGATCATCTTGACGAAGTGGCCGGCGCCGTCGGTTCCGACGTGGGTGACGCAGGGCTCGCCCTCGGCGACCGCGGCGATCGACGAGAGGATCGGGCCGAGCGTCTTGTATGCCTCGACCGAGCCGCCGGGCATGATGCTCGGCCCGTTGAGCGCGCCCTCCTCGCCGCCGGAGATTCCGGCGCCGACGAAGTTGAGGCCGCGGTCGCGGGCTGCCTTCTCGCGACGGATCGTGTCGGTGAAGAGCGCATTGCCGCCGTCGACGATGATGTCGCCCTCTTCGAAGAGGTCGGAGAGCTGACTGATGACGGCGTCGGTGCCCGTGCCGGCCTGCACCATGATGATCGCGGTGCGCGGCTTCTGCAGCGATGCCACGAACTCCTCGATCGTCTTCGAGGCGACGAACTCGGCCTCGGGATGCTCACTGGTGAGCAGCTCGGTGCGCTCGAAAGAGCGGTTGAACACGGCGACCGTGTTGCCCTCGCGGCTGGCGAGGTTTCTGGCGAGGTTTGACCCCATGACGGCGAGGCCGACCACGCCGATGTTGGCGGTGGCCGTCGAACTTGAAGTGTCTGACACTGTCTGGTCTCCTAGGTGTTGTTCTGTCGTCTACAGCGTAGCCAACGGGGTGGCTCGTATACCGGCAACCCGGATGCGATGGCTGCTATCTTCGTGTCGATGACTCAGCGACGAACCGACGACACCTCCCCCTCCCGTTTCGCCGACAGGCTCAGGGTCGTTGCGGCCGCGCCGATCACCGAAGAGCTCGTCGAGCTCGTCGTCTCGGCGGAGCCCCGCATCGAGTTCGTGCGTGACCAGTCGCTGCTGCGACCGATGAGGTACCCGGGGGATCATTCCGGTCCTCCCGGGTTCGAGCGGTCGGGAGCAGACCAGAAACGCTACGACGAGCTGGTCGACACGGCCGAGGTGCTCTACGGCCTGCCCGACGAGAGCTCGACCCAGCTCTCGAGAACGGTGAACGCGAATCCATTGTTGCGCTGGGTGCACGCCATGCCGGCCGGCGCGGGCGGTCAACTCCGATCGGCCGGGCTGACCCGAGAACAGCTGGCGCGGGTCGTGATGACGACGTCTGCGGGGGTGCACGCCGAACCGCTCGCCGAGTTCGCCGTCTTCGGCCTGCTCGCCGGGGCGAAGACCCTCCCGCGCCTGCTCGAGCAGAAGGCCCAGCACTCGTGGACCGAGCGCTGGCAGATGACGCACCTCTTCCAGCAGACGATCCTGGTCGTGGGGCTCGGCAGCATCGGACGGGCGACGGCGAAGAAGCTTGCCGCACTGGGCGTGCGCGTCATCGGCACGAGCAGGCACGCGATCACGGCCGACGGGGTCTCCGAGGTCATCCATCCCGATCGCCTGCGCGATACGGTCCCCTCGGTCGACGGCGTCGTCGTCACCCTTCCGGGAACCGAGGCGACACGCGGCATGATCTCGGCCGACGTGCTCGCCGCCCTCAGGCCCGGGGCCACGGTCGTCAATGTCGGTCGCGGAACGGTCATCGACGAGGACGCCCTCATCGGATTCCTGAAGTCGGGTCGTGTCGGCTACGCCGCCCTCGACGTGTTCGCGACAGAACCGCTGCCGCCGGCCAGCCCGCTGTGGGGTCTGCCGAACGTGCTGATCAGTCCGCACACCTCGGCGCTGAACGACGACATCGACAGAGACATAGCCCGGCTGTTCGCCGAGAACGCAACGAGATTCCTCGACGGCGAGCCGATGCGCAATGTCGTCGACACCGTCGAGTTCTACTGACCGTCGGTCGAGCTCGACCCCGCGACCGTGAAGTGACGCTACAAAGTCGATGACGAAAGCTGCAATTGTACTTCAGGCACACCTCGGCCACGATGGGCGTATGTCCTCTCGAGATCGACTCCTCGCCGTGTTGGTCGCCGTGTGCTGGGGGCTCAACTTTCCCGCCACCGCGCTCGCGCTCGAGCACTTTCCGCCGTTCTTGCTCGTCGCCGTGCGGTTCGCGCTGATCGCCATTCCGACGCTGCTCTTCGTGCCCCGCCCACAGATCAAGCTGCGTTGGCTGCTCGGCGCCGGGCTCGGCATCGGCCTGTTGCAGTTCGCCTTCCTCTACGCGGGCATGGCCGCGGGTATGCCGAGCGGACTCGCCTCGCTCGTGCTGCAGGCATCCGCGCCCTTCACCGTGCTCATCGCCGGAATCTGGCTGCGCGAACGAATAACCAAGCGACAGGCGATCGGCATCGCCATCGCCGTGCTCGGGCTGGCGGCGATCGCCGTGCACCGCGCCCAGGTCGCGGCGCTCCTGCCCGTCATCCTGACCCTCTGCGGGGCGCTCGGCTGGGCGATCGGCAACATCTCGACCCGCAAGGCCGAGGCGCCCAACCCGTTCCGGCTCACGCTCTGGATGTCGGTGGTTCCGCCGGTGCCGATGCTTGCGCTCGCGCTGCTGGTCGAGGGCCCGCAGCGCGTGGGCGACAGCCTCGGCACGATGTTCACTCTAGAGGCGCTGCCGGCCGTGCTCGGACTGCTCTATATCGTTCTCATCGCCACGCTCGTGGGCTACGGAATCTGGGGAGGCCTTCTCAAGCGCCATCCGTCGAGCGTGGTCGCACCGTTCTCCATGCTCGTGCCGGTGGTGGGCGTGCTCGCGTCGTGGCTGGCGTTCAACGAGGTCATCGACTCGGTCGAACTCAGCGCCGGAGTATTCGTCGTGGGGGGCGTGCTGTTCGCCAGCACGCGGCGCAGGCGTGTGGCGGTCGCGACCGCAGCCTGACAGGATCGCAGCATGACCCAGCGCATCTTCTCCGCATCCGACTTCCAGGATCCGCCGGCTCGGGGAAGGCGCTCGGGCGGCGGATCCGTGGTGGGTCGCATCGTCAGCGGCCTGGTCGGACTGATCGTGACGGCACCGGCCCTCCTGCTGGTCATGGCGGGCGGCGCGCGGTCCTATTCCGAAACGCTGCAGCGTGCGAGCCTCGAGCCGGCCGCGGCGGCGATTCTCCTGCTCTCCGCAGGACTGGTGCTGGTGCTGATCGTGACCCTGTCGGGGCTCTTCTCCGCGCTGGGGCCCTTCGTCGCGGGTGCCATCGCGACCGGCCTCGGGGTCGCCTTCCTCGTGAGCCCGACGCTGGTCGGCACGGTGTCGGGCGCTCTTCCCGCACTGGGTGTGAGCCCGCTGACGCTTCTGGTCTTCTGGTGCCAGTCCGGCCTCCTGCTCGCCACCGGCATCGTTCTGCTCGGCTCATCGCTCGCACGGCTGATCGCTGCCAGAACGAAGCGGGTCAGAAAGGGCAGCGGCGCGCGTGCCCTCGTCTCGATTCTCGTCGGGGTCGTCGTCACCCCGTTCGGTATCGGGCTGGTGGCAGTCGGTTCCTCGGGCCTGCTCGAGGCGTTCAGTCGGGCATCCGGATCAGCCCCCGCGGAGCCCCGATCACTCATCATCGTGACCGCCGGCGCCGTGGTGCTGGCCGGCGTCGCGCTCACGACGGCGTGGAGCTCGATCGGCGCAGCGATCGCCGGCGTGCTCGTCGTCGTTTTCGGTCTGCTGGCCGTCTTCCCCGCCGCCGTGCTGTGGATCCACCGCACGGCGTCTGCTCTGAACATGCAGATTGCGGAGGGCCTGAGCTCGGCCGTTGCCGTCGGCTTCGTTGCGGTCTTGGGCCTGGTACTGCTGGGCGCGGCCGCATCATCGGCACGCGCCCGGCGGGCGGGTCGTTGAGCCTCTGGCGTGTACACTGGTCACTGAACTTCGGCGAGGGATGCCGTTCGGCGTGCGATCACGTGCCCGAACGCATCCGTAATCGACGCGGTGGATGAGGCACGCAACAATATTGTCTTTCCTCTCGCTACACGCGGTCGAGTTGAATCATTGACACTAACGATGCGGGCCTCGCGGCTCGCCAAGGAGCAAAATTCTTATGGCTGACGACAAGAAGTCACAGAACGAGAACAGCGTCGCCGCCGAGCGTCGCACCTCATTCGGCAAGGGAGCGGCGCGCAAGCTCCGCGCCACCGGCAAGATTCCCGCCGTTCTCTACGGCCACGGAACCGACCCCGTTCATGTCGCGCTTCCCGGCCACCAGGTCGCGCTGATCCTCCGCAAGGCGAACGCCGTCCTCGACCTCGACATCGAGGGAACCGAGCAGGCTGCGCTCGTGAAAGATGTTCAGAAAGACCCCGTGCTGCAGATCATCGAGCACATCGACCTCATCGTCTTGCGTAAGGGTGAGAAGGTTCAGGTCGAGGTTCCGATCCACGTCGAGGGTGAGTCGTTTGCGGGCACGCTCGCGTCGCTCGACGAGAACACGCTGCTCGTCGAGGTGCTCGCCATCAGCATCCCGGAGCGCATCACGATCGACATCGAGGGTGCCGTCGAAGGCACGCAGATCTTCGCGAAAGACGTCGTGCTGCCCGAGGGCGCGACGCTCGTCAGCGACCCCGAGCTGCTCGTCATCAACGTCACCGTTCCGGAAGAGGCCGACCTCGGCGACTCGCTGAGCGCCGGCGACGAGGCCACGGGCTCGCCCGAGGCCGACGCCGACGCCGAATAACGTCGACTTCTCGTTCGTGAAAGGGCAGCGCCCTGTCTGACAACGTCTGGCTCGTAGCCGGGCTCGGTAATCCCGGGCCCGGCTACGCCGGCAACCGGCACAATGTGGGGCAGATGGTGCTCTCAGAACTCGCCGCACGCATCGGTGCGAAGTTCGGCAAGCACAAGACCAATTCGACCGTCGCCGAGGGCTTTCTGCGCCCCGGCGGGCCCAAGCTCGTTCTGGCCAAACCCAACTCGTTCATGAACAACTCGGGCGGCCCGGTCTCTCAACTGCTCAACTTCTACAGCCTCGATGCCTCGCGGCTCATCGTGGTGCACGACGAACTCGACATCCCTTTCGACACCGTCCGGTTGAAGTCCGGGGGAGGTGCCGGGGGCCACAACGGCATCCGAGACATCATCAGCGCCGCCGGCACACCCGACTTCATCCGCGTGCGCGTCGGCGTCGGCCGCCCGCCCGGTCGTATGGATGCGGCCGACTTCGTGCTGCGAGACTTCTCCGGCACCGAACGCCAGGCACTCCCGAACCTGCTGGTAGATGCCGCAGACGCCGTCGAGAAGATCGCAGACGACGGGCTGACGGCCGCCCAGCAGCACTTCCACTCACAAGCTTGACGCACTCACAAGCTTGACGCACTCACCGGCCTGACGCACTCACCGGCCTGGCAGGCGCCGTGGGTGTCAGCCGACCGAGCTGAAGATCTCGGGTGCAGTTGCGAAGGTCACGCCGTAGAACACGACGAACGAGATCACCGGCGTCGCCACCGCGAGGGCCATGGCCACGATTCCGAACGCCCTGCCGCGTTTCTTGACCGTGGCGATCATGCCCTGCACGAGTGCCCACAGCCCGAGAATCGTTCCGCCGAAGAAGAAAGCGGCACTGAGTACGCCGAACGCGGCGACGCCGGGGTCGTCGGCAGAGAGGGCGGTCTGGTCGATGGTGCCGCCGTCGGTGATGACCTCTCCTGCGATCGGGGCGAATGCAAGCCCGGCGACGACCGAGAGAACGAGCGCGAACACGAGCGCCACGAGACCGACGATGAACGCGACGACTCCGAGGTTCTTCGGCTTGGTCGGGGGAGGGTTGTGGAAAACCTGTGCCGATGACGTGTAAGTGGACTCCGAGAACGCTTCTGCGGGTGCTTCGGTCGGCGCTTCGGTGGGTGTCAGTTGCGATCGAGGAGCGTACTCGCCGTAACGAGGCCGGGGCCGCGCGTCGCGTGCCGGGTCGGACGGTTCGATGGGGGGAACGTGAGACACGGGAATCCTCAGAACGGCGGCTGGAGTTTCCTGAACTCTACCCGCGCCCGGGAACGCCTGTCGGCGGGCCCGCGTAAGCTTGGACGGTGATCCTCCAGGGCTTGACTCGTGCGCTTTCGCGCGCCTCCACGTTCGACAACGCCCTCGCTTATGCCGCGCGCGATGTCGATTTCTCCCTCACAGAGGGGCTGCGTGCGCCGCTGCTCGCCGGTCTCCTCGAGCAGCGCGGCGCCAACGGCCTTCCCCAGGCTCTCCTGGTGGTCACCGCCACGGGTAGAGAGTCCGAGATGCTCCGCGGCACCCTCGCTTCGATGAGCCCCGACGCCGAGATCGTCGAGTTTCCCGCCTGGGAAACACTGCCCCACGAGCGCCTCAGTCCGAGCGCCGAGATCGTGGGCAAGAGAATCGACGCCCTGCGCCGCCTCGCCACCTGGAGCGGCGAGAATCCGCTCGTCGTCGTGGCGTCCGTTCGTGCTGCCCTCCAGCCGCTGGCAGACAACCTGGCAGACCTCGAACCCATTCACCTCGTCACAGGCGGTCGGGGCTACGATCTTGCGCGGCTCTCGCTCGACCTGGTCAATCTCGCCTACTCGAGGGTCGACATGGTCACCCGTCGAGGCGAATACGCGGTGCGCGGCGGAATCCTCGATGTCTTTCCACCCGTCGCCGAGCACCCCTACCGTGTCGACTTCTTCGGCGACGAGGTCGAGTCCATCCGCGCCTTCTCGGTCGCCGACCAGCGATCCCTCGACGCCGCGGTCGACAGCGTCGACCTGCCGCCGAGCCGCGAGCTGCTGCTCTCCGACGCCGTGCGCCAACGCGCGCGTGAAATGCAACACGAGTTCCCGAGCATCGCCGGCCTCCTCGCCAAGATCGCCGAGGGTATCCCGGTCGAGGGCATGGAATCGCTCGCTCCCGCCCTGCTCGACCGGCTCGTGACCGTGGCGCACTACCTGCCGAAGGGGGCGGCCATCGCCGTGCTCTCACCCGAGAAGGTGGCCAGTCGCGCCGTCAGCCTGGCCGAGACGAACCGCGAGTTCCTCGCGGCCGCATGGACTGCCGCGACGGCGGGTGCCGAGGCCCCGATCGACCTGACCAGCGGTGAGTTCATCACCCTCAACGACCTGCGATCCGCCGCGGGCAGCGACCGCGCGTGGTGGACCCTGTCGACATTCCAGTCCGCGCCGGGCGCGACCGACGGCCTCATCGAGGTGCTTCCCGAGCACCGCGATATCGAAGAGCACCTCACGGTGCGCATCGAAGCAGATCCCGTGCCGAGCTTCCAGGGCAATGTCGACGGCGCCATCGAGCACGTGCGCGCCCTCGTCGCCGACGGTTGGACCGTCGCGGTCGTCGCCCAGGGCGCAGGGCTCGTCGAGCGAGCAGCCGACGTGCTGGCCGAGAACGAGATCGCTGCTCGCGTCGTCGAGCTGTTTCCCGACGACGCGCAGCCCGGCGTCGCCTACCTGCTGAAGGCCACGGTCGACCATGGTTTTCAGCTGCCCGAGATCAAGCTCGCGCTCATCGGTGAATCCGAGTTCTACGGCCGCACGGTCGGCTACGACTCCCGCCAGGTCAAAAAGCTGGCTTCGCGGCGCCGCAACGTCGTCGACCCGCTTCAACTCAAACAGGGCGACCACGTCGTTCACACGACCCACGGCATCGGCAAGTTCCTCGAACTGACCCAGCGCGAGGTCAAGTCGGGCGGCCGCAACCCCATCAAGACCACCCGCGAATACCTGGTCATCGAGTACGCGCCGTCGAAGCGCGGCTACCCGGGCGACAAACTCCACGTGCCCACCGACCAGCTCGATCTGCTCTCCCGCTATGTGGGCGGCGAGGCTCCGGCCCTGTCGAAGATGGGCGGCAGCGACTGGTCTGCGGCGAAGGGCAAGGCGCGCAAGGCCGTGCGCGACATCGCCGTCGAACTCGTGAAGCTCTATTCGGCGCGCATGGCGTCGAAGGGCCACGCGTTCGGCCCGGACACCCCGTGGCAGCGTGAACTCGAGGAAGCGTTCCCCTTCGCCGAGACGCCCGACCAGCTCACCGTCATCGACGAGGTGAAGGCCGACATGGAGCGGCCCATTCCGATGGACCGGCTCCTGTCGGGCGACGTCGGCTTCGGCAAGACAGAGGTGGCAGTTCGGGCGGCGTTCAAAGCCGTTCAAGACGGCAAGCAGGTCGCCGTGCTCGTTCCGACGACGCTTCTCGTGCGCCAGCACCTCGAGACGTTCCAGGAGCGGTTCGCCGGCTTTCCCATCCACCTTCGCCCGCTCAGCAGGTTCCAGACCGAGAAGGAGTCGAAAGAAACGATCGCCGGAATGAAAGACGGCACCGTCGACGTGGTCATCGCCACGCACCGGCTGCTCTCCGACAGCATCGGGTTCAAAGACCTCGGGCTCATGATCATCGACGAGGAGCAGCGCTTCGGGGTCGAGCACAAAGACGCGCTGAAGAAGCTCAAGACCA
>NZ_CAXVWM010000025.1:0-3701 GCF_964263775.1 Agreia sp.
TCGAGGCGGCGCACGTAGCCCACGACATCGACCGGCTCGGCCAGCCGCAGGATCGGGTAGCCGACCAGCTGGCCCGGCCCGTGCCAGGTGATCTTGCCACCGCGGTCGACGTCGATCACCGGCGTTCCGTCGGTGGGCCGCTCCGATGCATCCGTTCGACGCCCTGCGGTGTAGACCGATTGATGTTCGAGCAGAACGAACGTCTCGGGCGTCTCGCCTGCAACGACGCCCTCGTGCAGACGCCGTTGCAGCACCCAGCCGTCGGTGTACTCCAGTGCGTCGCTGCCGAATCCGGCCAGAAGAAGCTGCGTCATTCCGGCAGTCTAGCTATTTGATGGACTGAGTCCAATTAACCGCCACTGAGATTAGGCACCTTCGCGGATGAGGAAATTTCTGGGGCTCCCGGCGTGTCGCGTCCTCAGCACCGGCGTGTCGCAGAAATCTCCTCATCCGCGAAAGGGCGGCAGTCTGGGTAGGGGCGGGTGCAGGGGCTGGGCGGGGTGGGTTCAGGGTTGGGCGGAGCCGACCCTTTGACCGACGACGGCAGAGACTCCGTCTTGCCGCATCGACACACCGTAGAGGGCGTCTGCGATCTCCATCGTGCGCTTCTGATGCGTGATCACGATGAGCTGGCTGGTCTGCCGCAGGTCTTCGAAAATCGTGAGGAGCCGGCCCAGGTTGGCGTCGTCGAGGGCTGCCTCGACCTCGTCCATGATGTAGAACGGGCTGGGCCTCGCCTTGAAGATCGCGATGAGCAACGCGACCGCGGCCAGCGACCGCTCGCCGCCCGACAGCAGCGACAGCCGCTCGATCTTCTTGCCCGCGGGCTTGACCGAGACCTCGATGCCGGTCGTCAGCAGGTTCGACGGATCGGTGAGGCTGATGCTTCCCGTTCCTCCGGGAAAGAGGATGGGGAACACCTCCTGGAACGCGGCCTTCGTGTCGGTGAACGCCTCGTCGAAGATCACCTGCATCTTCAGGTCGATCTCGTCGATGATCGTGAGCAGGTCGGCGCGGGTCTTCGTGAGGTCGGTTAGCTTTTCGGTGAGAAATTTGTGTCGCTGCTCGAGCGCGTCGAACTCCTCGAGCGCGAGCGGGTTGACCCGGCCCAGCTCGGCAAGCGTGCGCTCGGCCTTCGAGAGTCGCGCCTGCTGCGCCGCCCGGTCGAATCGGATGCCTGTGGGCTCGTCATCGGAGTCGGCCGCGACAGCCGGTGCGGCGTCGGCGTCGGGAATCAGCTGGTCGGGGCCGTACTCGGCCACCAGCACGTCTTCGACGAGCCCGAGCTCGCTGCCCACCCGCTCGAGCACACTCGAGAGGTGCAGCTTCTTCTCGTAGATCTGCAGTTCGAGCCCGTGCACATTCTCTGTTATCGCCTGCAGGCGCTCGCGCAGGGCGGCCTCGTCACGGCGGAGGGCCAGCAGCTCCTGGTTCTGTTCCGCGCGTTCGGCCTCGGCTCGCGCCTGCTCGAGGCGCGCCTCGGCGACCGATGCCTCGACAGAGGAGAGCACCGCGGGCAGGGACTCCACCACGTCGGTCGCCGCAGCGATTTGGCGACGCCGGATGACCGCGCGACGCGCCGCCTCCTCGGCTGCCGCCCGGTCCGCTTCGACCTGCTTCTCGAGAGCGGCGCGGCGCGCCTCTTCGGCACGCACCCTCTCGCGGGTGGTCTCGAGTTGAAGCCGCGCTTCGATCTCCCGTTCGCGGGCACCCTCGAGCTCGGCGTACAGCGCGTCGCGCTGGCTCACGTCGAGCATGGGGCGCGGGCGCGACCGGGCCGTCTCGAGCTCGTCTCTCACCGTGGCCGCAGCGCGCTCGGCCTGCGCCGCGGTCTCCTCCGATGCCGCGAGCGCCGTGCCGAGCCGGTCGAACTCTCCTGTCGAGGCGTCGAGCTGGGCCTTGAGCCGGGCAAGCTTCTCGGTCTGGGCCGCGAGGGCCGAGTCGAACTCCCGGAGGGCTGCGAGAGCACGCGTCGAGTGCTCCTTCGCGACCTGCACGATGCCCCTCTGTTCGGCCAAAGCGAACTTCGCCCTGTCGATGAGCGAGACGGTCTCGTCGAGGTTCACCGATGCGGTGTCGCGCTCGGCCCGCAGTTCGATTCGGCTGCGCTTGGCGCCGGAGCCGCCGCGGAGCACGTACTCGGTGAGCACGTCTCCCGACCGCGTGATCATGGTGACGTTCGCGTGCCTTGCCACGGCGGGCCACGCAACGCGTGCGGCCGCGAGGTCGTCGACGATCAGCGTTCGGGCGAGCAGGCCGCGCACCCCGGCGGGTGCCCTGATCACGTCGACTGCCTCGGTCACCCCCGCGATTCCGGATGCGATCGGCGACCCACGCAGGTCGGCTTCGGCTTGACCATGCGCTTCGGCTTCGGCTTGACCATCTGCTTCGGCTTCGGCGTGCGCTTCGGCCACGACGATCTCGACTCGGCCGAGCTCGTCGCTGTGGGCCAGGTCGATGGCGGTGCGCGCGGCATCTGCCGTCTCGGCGAGCACCGCGTCGGCGAGCGTGCCGAGGGCGGCAGCGATGGCGGCCTCGAAGCCCGGGTCGACCCTGACGCTGTCGGCCACCAGCCCGAGAACTCCGGGAACCTTGGCCGCGATCAGGTCGGCGGTGCCGTCTTTCGTGTCGAGCGCCGAGGTCAGGGCGCTTGTGCGCGCCGCGAGCGCGTCGCGCTCGCGTTCGTGGCCGTGCAGCGTCTCGCGCAGAACCTCGATTTCGGCCTCGGCCTCGAACAGCCGGGCCTGAGCGAACTCGTAGGCCTCATCGAGATCTGTCTCAGACGTGCCCGAGATCGCCGCTTCGGCTTCGAGGATCGCGAACTCGGCCTGCGTCGACCCGCGCCGGGCTGTCGCCGCCTCGAGGGCGGTCGTCTGCCTCAGCACTTCGCCGCGCACGGCCGCCAGTCGGGAGTTCGCCGTGTCGACCTGGCCCTGCAGTTTCGAGATCTCGAGGTCGTGCTTCGAGACGAGGGCGCTCTGCGCCGCGATCTCGTCGTCGACGGAGTCGAGCGATGACCGCGCCGCGACCGAGTTCGCCTGGGCCGAGACCAGGCCACGTTCGGCGGCAGCGACGTCGCCGCGAAGGCGCGCGATCTCGTCGACCGCGTCGGCGACCATCTGCGGGGTGACCGTCGGCCCGGCGGCCGCACCGTCGGCATCCGAACCCAGCAGCGCGAGCCGCTGATTCGCGAGCGTGAACAGGCCGCGCAGTCGTTCCTGCACCGATTCGAGGCCGAAGCTGGTTCGCCGGGCGATGTCGACGGCGTCGCCGACCTGGGCGCCCTCGATGCGGGCCACGCGCAGCTGGTTCTGTTCAAGGCGCTCCTGCAGCACGATGCGCTCGGTGCGGCGCTCGTTCTCGGTGCGGCCGTGGTCTGAGAGCGCCGAGCGCAGGGTCACGACCTCGTCTGCGAGAAGACGGGCGCGCGCATCCCGCACGATCATCGCGATCGACTGCGCCTCTTTGGCGATCTCCGCCTGGCGCCCGAGCGGCTTGAGCTGTCGCCTGATCTCGCCCCCGAGGTCGCTGAGCCTCGTGAGGTTCGCCTGCATCGCCTCGAGCTTGCGCTGCGTCTTCTCCTTGCGGCGGCGGTGCTTCAGGATGCCCGCGGCCTCTTCTATGAATCCGCGGCGACCTTCGGGGGTCGCGTGCAGCACGGCATCCAGCTGCCCCTGCCCCACGATGACGTGCATCTCGCG
>NZ_CAXVWM010000026.1:0-4626 GCF_964263775.1 Agreia sp.
ATTCGGCACCCTCGTCGGGCCGCTCGCCGAAACGCAGGAGTTCCTCGTTCCCACAGGAATGGACGAGGACCTCGACGAGGCCGTGCGCCGGTGCGTGCGCGCCGCCATCTCGCTGCTGCATGCCCGCTACGGCATGGACGAAGATCTGGCCTACGCCTACCTCAGCGCGGCGACCGACTTCAACATCTCCCAGGTGGTCGACCTGGTGACCGGCGTGCACGCCCGCGTGCGTATCTCCGATTTCGAAGGAAACCATGCCTGAGCGCATTTCTCCCACCACCGTCACAGGAGAGCTGCCTGTGGGCCTGCTCGACGCGTTCTGGGCCTACGAGAACGCGCTCCTCAGCAACGATCTCGAAGCGCTCGATTCGGCATTCGCCCCCGGCGATACCACTCTGCGCGGCGACGCCGGCGGACTGCTCGTCGGCCATGATCGCATCAGTTCGTTCCGTGGCGCGCGGGGCGGGGCTCCCGTTCGCACAATCTCATCGATCCATGTGCGCGCGCTCTCGAGCGAATACGCGCTGATCGTCAGCGAGAACGAGCCCCGCTCGGGTGGCCGCGGGCTGGTCACGCAGCTGTGGGCGCGGCATCCGGATGCCAACGGCTGGGTCGTCGAGTCGGCCCAGGTCGCCGGCGCCCCGGCCGCGATGAACACGGCGATTTGGCGGGTGCTCGGCAATCCGCTCGTCGCGTCGACCGCATCCGACGACGGCGCGCTCGCGGGCGAGACCGTCGCGGTGAAAGACCTGTTCGAGGTGAAGGGCTTCGCCGTCGGCGGCGGAATCCCCGAGTTCCTGGCCGAGGGCACTCCCGCAGAGGCGCACGCGCCCGCGGTCGCCGCCCTGCTCGCGGCCGGCGCATCCCTTCGCGGCATCGCGCAGACCGACGAATTCGCCTACTCGATCGCCGGCAAGAACGTGCATTACGGAACCCCGCCCAACGTCAGGATTCCCGGTGCGATCCCCGGCGGCTCGTCGAGCGGACCGGCTTCGGCAGTGGCGCTGGGACACGCCAGCATCGCACTGGCCACCGACACGGCCGGGTCGATCCGGGTGCCCGCGTCATACCAGGGCCTCTGGGGCCTGCGCACAACCCACGGCGCGGTCGATTCGGCCGGGCTGCTTGCGCTCGCGCCCTCGTTCGACACGATCGGATGGCTGACGAGGTCGCCTTCTGTGCTGCGCGCCGCTGCCGCGAACACCCTCGACGCCGAGGCGCAGCGGCCGGTCGAGCCCCGGTTCGTGATCTCGACGGAGCTGCTTTTCGCCGCGGATCCCGCGCTGCAGGGCGCGCTGGTGGATGCCGTGGGCCGGCTCGAGGCCGACGGCCGCATTCCCGAGGTCGGCGTGGTCGACCTCGGCGATACCTCGGGCTTCTTCGAGGCGTTCCGCACCGTGCAGGGCGCCGAGGCCTGGCGGCAGCACGGCGACTGGATAACGGCGCATCCCGGCGTGCTCGCCGCCGACGTCGCATCTCGGTTCGAGATCGGGTCGTCGATCACCGCCGAGGCGGAGTCCTCTGCTCGCGAGGTGCTCGCGGCCGCTCACACCCAGCTCGACGACGCGCTCGCCGGGCGCATCCTGCTGTTGCCGTCGACGTCGTCGACCGCGCCGTCGCTGACGGCCGGCCCCGCAGAGATCGATTCGACCCGGGCGGCGACTCTGGCGCTCACCTGTTTCGCGGGCATCGGCGGCTACCCGGCGCTGTCGGTTCCGCTGCTCGAGGTGGCGGGCGCGCCCGCAGGCCTCTGCCTCGTGGGACCGCGCGGCTCCGACCTCGCCCTCGTCGACATCGCGGCATCCTTCGTGCGCTGAGACGCAGCACCTCCGTTCCCTGAGCCTGTCCAAGGGCCGCCGCCCGTTCCGCCCCGTGCCAGGGACCGCCACGCCTCCCATCGACTCGGCGCACATGCACCCACATCCTCCGCGGAGCGTGCATCCGCGCCGAGTCGATCTGGCAGGCCAGATCCACTCGGCGACGATGCACCTTTTCGAGGCGAGGAGGGTGCGTTGCCGCCGAGTGGATTCGCGATCCCTTCGACAGGCTCAGCCAACGCGACCGTGTAACACGCATGAAACGCGCGTTCCGTAGAATCGAATCCTGAAACAACTGGATCATTCTCAGCGAAAGAGGTCGGCTCATCTCACTCTCGTCTCTGCCCCAGCCCATCAACCCGCCGCAGCGACTGCTGATGGGGCCGGGGCCGATCAACGCCGACCCGCGCGTGCTGCGTGCCATGTCGGCGCAGCTCGTGGGCCAGTACGACCCGGCGATGACGGCCTATATGAACGAGACCATGGAGCTGTACCGCGGGGTCTTTCGCACCTCGAACGAGCAGACCCTCGTGGTCGACGGCACTTCGCGTGCCGGCATCGAGGCCGCGCTCGTCTCGCTGATCGAGCCCGGTGACCGGGTGCTCGTTCCCATCTTCGGTCGCTTCGGCCAGCTGTTGCGCGAGATCGCCGAGCGCTGCGGAGCCGAGGTGCACGTCATCGAGGTTCCCTGGGGCGAGGTCTTCACGCCCGAGGCCATCGAGGCCGCGATCGTCGAGGTGCAACCCATGCTGCTCGCGGTCGTGCACGGCGACACCTCCACCACCGTTGCGCAGCCCCTCGACGAACTGGGCGCCATCTGCGCAGAACACGGCGTGCTCTTCTACACCGACGTCACCGCATCGCTCGGCGGCAACACCATCGAGACGGATGCCTGGGGCATCGACGCCGTGACCGCGGGCCTCCAGAAATGCCTGGCCGGCCCCTCCGGCTCAGCCCCCGCCACCTTCTCGGCGGCGGCGGTCGAGCGCATCGTGTCGCGCAAGAGCATCGAGGCGGGCATCCGCGAGGCGGGCGACGCGGTCACCGCGCATCCGATCCGTTCGAACTACTTCGACCTCGCGATGATCTTCGACTACTGGGGCCCCAAGCGGCTCAACCACCACACCGAGGCGACGACCATGCTCTACGGTGCCCGCGAGTGCGCCCGCCTCCTGATCGACGAGGGCATCGAGAACGCCGTCGAACGGCACCGGCTGCACGGCTCGGCCATGCTCGCCGGAGTGCAGGGACTCGGCCTCGCCGTGTTCGGCGACCTCGCGTACAAAATGAACAACGTCGTGGCCGTGATGATCCCCGACGGAGTGAACGGCGACGCCGTGCGCGGCGAACTGCTGAACGACTTCGGCATCGAGATCGGAACCTCGTTCGGCCCGCTGCACGGCACGGTCTGGCGCATCGGAACGATGGGCTACAACGCCCGCCGCGACACCGTGCTCAGCACGCTCGCCGCACTCGAGGCCGTGCTGCGCCGGGCCGGCGCATCCGTGACGCCCGGCGGCGGAGTCGGGGCGGCCTACGAGATCTATACCGATGCCGACCGGGCCGTTCGGGCGGGAGCCGGGGCATGACGCAGCCGACCTCGACCACCGCGCAGGCCATTCTCGAGCGCTGCGACGAACTCGCCACCTACTCGTCGATGGAGGGCGGGCTCATCGAGCGCGTCTACCTCTCGGCCCAGCACGCGGCGGTCAACGCCCTCGCCGGTCGCTGGATGACCGAGGCGGGAATGACCACCTGGCAGGATGCCGCCGGCAACCAGTGCGGCCGGCTCGAGGGCGCGACACCCGGGCTGCCCGCGCTGCTGCTCGGCTCGCACCTCGACACCGTTCCTTCGGCGGGCCGCTACGACGGAATCCTCGGCGTGCTCTCGGCCATCGCCGTGGTCGACCGCATCCGGTCGTCGGGCCGCGAGCTTCCCTTCGCGCTCGAGGTCGTGGCGTTCGGCGACGAGGAGGGCACCCGCTTCGGCCGCGCACTGCTCGGCAGCCGGGCACTCGCGGGAACCTGGCTCGACGAGTGGTGGCAGCTCGAAGACGTAGATGGCGTCTCGCTGCGCGACGCCTACGTGCACTTCGGGCTCGATCCGGACGCCGTGGGCGAGGCCGCGCGGTCGCGCGGCGACTTCGTGGGCTACCTCGAGACGCACATCGAGCAGGGCCCGTACCTCGAAGACGAGAACAAGGCGCTGGGAGTCGTGTCGTCGATCGCCGGCGCACGCCGTTTTCTGCTCACGATCACCGGCCAGGCGGGTCACTCGGGAACGCCCTACGAACGTCGCCGCGACGCGCTCGCCGGCGCCGCCGAGGCCATCACGACGATCGAGCGCATCGCCCGCTCGGCCCAGCTCATCGCCACGGTCGGCCACCTCGAGGTGTTCCCCGACGCGGTCAACGTGATTCCCGGCAGGGTCGAGTTCAGCCTCGACCTGCGTGGCGAATACGACACCGAACGCGACAGGGTGTGGCTGCAGATCGAAGAGGCGATTGGTGAGATCTGCCAGCGGCGACGGTTGCGGCTCTCGAGCATCCAGACGCACTCGGCCAGAGCGGCCGTCTGCGCGCGCCGGCTGCGCGATGCGATCGCCGACGGCATCCGGTCGACGGGCGACACGAGGCCGATGTCGCTGTTCTCGCGTGCCGGCCACGACGCGATGGCCATCGCCGAGATCGCCGACATCGGCATGATCTTCGTGCGCTGCACAGGAGGCGTGAGCCACAATCCCGCCGAGCACGTCACCGAGGCCGATGTCGCGACGGCGCTCGACGCGTTCGAGGCGACCGTTCTGCGC
>NZ_CAXVWM010000027.1:0-3583 GCF_964263775.1 Agreia sp.
AAGTCTGGCATTCCCCGCGCCGTTGCGGTGATCGAATCCATAAAGATTCGATTCCAAATGTTATCACTCGGAGGACGTCAGCCGTTAGGCCACAACTGAGCGCGCGTTCAGCGGGCAGACGCGCGCTCGTCGACGAAGCGAAGTCGACGGGGCGCCCGCCCGCCAACGGCGCGCTCGACTCGAAAAACGGTCAGCGCAGAAACGACCCGCTACAGGCGGTAGTAGACCGGGCTGCCCCAGAGATTGTGTGCGTGCTCGACGAAGCGGCCGAAGTCGGGGGAGTGGATCACGCCACCCGCTCCGTCATAGATGCCGATGTGCTCGCCCGGCCACACGACGAGGTCGCCGGCCACGGCTTCGCCCTTGGAGATCTGCGTGGCAAGAGCCGACTGGTGGTCGACACCGCGGGGCAGGGAGATGCCGAACTGGCCGTAGACATACTGGGTCAGCCCGTCGCATCCGAAGCTGTCGTTGGGGTTTGCGCCCCAACCATAGGGCACGACGCCCACGAACTGCTCGGCGTAGGCCACGACGGCCTCACCGCTGTACCCGCCCTGCGGAGCAGCGAACGTTCTGGGTGTGGATGATGACGACGACGACGAGGAGGTCGACGCGGTCTCGACGGCTGCCGCTGCTGCGGCGATCGCGTCTGCGGCAGCCTGGGCCGCGGCGGCCTCGGCGTCGCGTGCGGCCTGGATGACACTCATGTCTGTAGACGCATAGGAGTCGCGCGTGGCGGAGAGGGCCGCGACCTGTGAGTCGGCGTCGACGTCGAGGGTCTGCGTGGGTGGAGCTGCGGCCTCGTCGACGAAGGTCTGGCCGGCGTTGACGGTGGTCGCTACGGGGTTGGTGCCCGTGGGCATCATCGCGTAGGCGGGCAGGGCGGTGACGCTGGCCATGCCGGCCGCGACGATGAAGACGCCGGCTCGCGCGAGGTTGCGGATGCCGCGGCTCGTCGACCGACGGGCCGACGGCGTGTAAGTGCGCGACTCGCGAGCTGCTGCCGCGAGGGCTGCTCGTGTCGGGGCCTGGAAAGTCGTGCGGTGCTGCCCCGTGGGGCGGTGCAACTCTCTGGGTAGGAGGGCTGCGGATTCTGCCGAGTGACGTCCACTCATGCGTTCGGTACCTCAGGAATCTGTAGAGCAGTCGAGCTTCGGGCAGGTGTTCGGGTTCCCCGGTGCGGAATCACCTGGCATCGCGCGCGACGTCCGAGCTCACTCCAACCCGGGCGACGGTACAGGTGCGCCCTGAGTGCAAGCTGGCAAAGGTGAGGTGCGCTCACACGGGACACAGCCCTAGCTCTCGAGCAGACCCCTGATGTCGTCTGCCGTGAGCGCCTGGCTGAAGGCGGCCTCGTCGTCGAGCACCGCATCGGTGAGCTCGGCCTTCTTGGCCTTGAGCGCCATGACCTTCTCTTCGATGGTGCCCTCGGCGACCAGCCGATAGACCATCACGTTCTTGGTCTGACCGATGCGGTGCGTGCGGTCGATGGCCTGCGTTTCGGATGCGGGATTCCACCACGGGTCGAGCAGAAAGACGTAGTCGGCCTCGGTGAGGTTGAGCCCGAATCCGCCCGCCTTGAGGCTGATCAGAAAGACCGGCGCTTCGCCCTGCTTGAAGCGGTCGATGATGTCTTTTCGCCTGCGCGACGAGCCGTCGAGGTATTCGTAGGGCACTCCGAGCGCGTCGAGCCGTGCCGCGGCCTTCTGCAGAAAAGTCGTGAACTGGCTGAAGACGAGCGCGCGATGCCCTTCGGCCACCACGTCGTCGAGCTGTTCCATGAGCGAGTCGAGTTTGGCCGACGGAATGCTCGCGTACGTGTCGTCGATCAGCGACGCGTCGAGGCTGAGCATGCGCAGCAGCGTGATCGAGCGGAACACGATGAAGCGGTTCTTGTCGAGGTCGTCGATGAGGCCGAGCAGCTTCTGCCGCTCGCGCTGCAGCACCACGTCGTAGAGCTTGCGATGACTCGGCGCGAGTTCGACGTGCAGTTCCTGCTCCTGCTTGGCGGGCAGCTCGGGCGCGACCAGCTGCTTCGTGCGCCTCATCATCAGAGGCCGGATGCGACGGCGCAGCCGCGCGATCAGCTGCGGGTTCTCGCCGCGGTCGATGGGCCGCACGTAGTCTTCGGTGAATCTGCGGCTCGAGGCGAACAGCCCCGGAGCGGTTATGGCGAAGAGCGCCCACAGCTCGAGGAGATTGTTCTCCATCGGGGTTCCGGTGATTGCCAGCTTGAACGGGGCCTTCAGGTCGCGGGCGCACTGGTGGATGCGCGAGGTGTGGTTCTTGGCGAACTGCGCCTCGTCGAGGATGAGCCCGGCCCAGTCGACGGCGTTGTATGCCGCGAAGTCGAGCCGAAAGAGCGCGTACGAGGTGACGACGATGTCGGCACCGGCCGAGATCTCGGCCACCCTCTTCTTGCTCTTGGCCTCGGTGGCGCTGACGGAGCGCACGACGAGGTGGGGCGTGAACCGCTGCGCCTCGGCGACCCAGTTCGACACGACCGACGTCGGCGCCACGACCAGGAAGGGCAGCCGAACCATGCCCGCGGCGACCGGCTGTTCGCGGGCGTGCGCGACGAGCGCGAGCGTCTGAAGGGTCTTGCCGAGGCCCATGTCGTCGGCGAGGATGCCGCCCAGCGAGTGCGCGTGCAGAAAGACCAGCCACGAGAATCCGTCGACCTGGTAGGGCCGCAAAGAGGCATGAACCGAGGCGGGAACGGCCACGGCGTCGACCCCGTCGGCCGCGTTGAGCCCCGACACGGCCGCCCGCCAGCTCGTCGCCTCGACGGTCTCTTCGGCCAGGTCTTCGAAGTCGGCCCAGAGGCTCGCCTGGTAGCGGCTGATGCGGGGGGCGTCGGTCTGCCACTCGGCCAGGCTGCGCGCCTCATCGATGAGCTCGAGAAGGCGCTCGAACACCGGCTGTTCGAGCGCCAGGTAGCTGTTGTCGATCAGCTTCAGCTTCTTCTTGCCCTTCGACAGGGCGGTGAACAGCGGGCCGAACGGAATCGTGCGCCCCTCGACCGTGACCATGATTCCGAGGTCGAACCAGTCGCGCGTGTCGGTCTCGACGGTCGTCACCGTGAGTTCGGGCGTCTCGGTGAGCTCGACGTAGTCGGGGCGCGTGCCCACCGTTTCGACCACCACGTCGTCGCGGCCGTCGAGCTGGTCGATGACCTCGACCACGAACTGCGCAGCGTCGATGCCGTCGAACACGTTCTTCGAGGCGAACGCCACGCTCGGGTCTGCCCCGCCCCAGCCGCGCGCCATGAGGGTGTGCGAGAGCAGAGACAGGATGCGATCTTCGTCGGCATCGTCGCGGAGCGCCCTGTCGGCGCCGGTGGAATGAAGGGGAAGCAGCTGCGCCCCACCGTAGCGCCACCCCCATGAGATGCGCAGCCGGCCCTTCGGCTCGAACGTGGCGGTGAGCACGAGAGTGGCCCTCGCCTGCTCGGGCAGATCGACCGACGCGTCAGTGCTCGTCACCGCGAGAAGTCGGCGGAGGCGCGGGTAGTAGTCGTCGAAGAACTCGGCCTTCTCGCCGGAGGGAACCTGAATGACGTGCGACGGACTGTCGAAGACGA
>NZ_CAXVWM010000028.1:0-11979 GCF_964263775.1 Agreia sp.
GCGAGCATCAAGGGCTACGTCTGGTACTCGCCCGCACAGTTCGACGAGTGGGGCGTCACCGTTCCCACCACGTGGGACGAGACGCTCGCGCTCACCAAGACCATCCAGGAGAAGACCGGAGCCGCACCGTGGTGTGCCGGCTTCGCCTCCGACGCCGCGTCGGGCTGGCCCGGAACCGACTGGATCGAGGACCTCGTTCTTCGCCAGTCGGGCCCGGATGTCTACGACAGCTGGGTTGCCGGAGACACCAAGTTCACCGACCCCGACATCAAAGAGGCCTTCGACTCCGTCGGCGAGATCCTGCTGAACCCGGCCTATGTCAACGCCGGCTACGGAGACGTCAAGAGCATCAACTCCACCGCGTTCGGTGACGTTGCGGCCAAGGTCGCCGACGGCAGCTGCCCGCTGACCCACCAGGCATCGTTCCTCTCGGCCAACTTCCTCGACGTCAAGACCGCTGCGGGCGAGACCCCCACAGTCGCTCCCGACGGAGACGTCTACGGATTCGTGCTCCCGGGCATCGAGGCCGGCGCGGCCAACATCGAGGTCGGCGGCGAGTTCGTGACGCCCTTCACCGACTCCGAGGCTGTCAAGGCCGTCACCGCCTACATGGCCACCCCCGAGTGGGCCGACATCCGTGTCGGTCTCGGCGGAAACATCTCGGCCAACCTCAACGCCGATCCCTCCAAGGCATCCAGCCCGCTCCTCCAAGACGCCATGAAGCTCCTCCAGGACCCGAACACGACCGTTCGTTTCGACGGATCAGACCTGATGCCGTCGACCGTCGGTGCCGGCTCGTTCTGGAAGGGAATGGTCAACTGGATCGACGGCAAGGACACCGACACGGTGCTCAGCGACATCCAGGCCGGATACGAGAACTAACGTCTGACCCTCTGTCGGGCAGGCCCGCCCGACGCCCCGTGGGGGCCGCTCTCTCACAGGAGCGGCCCCCCTCTCCGACCTCATGACCACGGGGTCGATGCGCACTTTCTTTTAGCGCTACTGTTGGCCAATCCAAGAGTCCACCGTCGTACTCGAAAGGGTAAACATGTCCGACACACGAACCAAGACGCCTCCGGTGTCAGCTGTACCACCGCAGCCGTACGAGTCACCGAAGCGACCACCATCGGCTCGCGCGACCAAGCTGGTCGTCGCCGGGGCCGCGGTCATTCTGGCCGTCGTATTCGTGCTGCTGATCACGTCTCCGCCGAACGACGACGCCAAACCCGTCTCGCTCGGATTCTCGCTGAACAGCCTCTTCCGCTGGATGGGAAATCTGAACCCGCTGGTTCAGATTCCCATCATCATCGTGATCTTCGGCCTCGTGATCGCCCTGATCCTCGTGCTCATCGAATACGCGCCGCGAGCGGGCAACTTCTACTTCTGGCTCCGGCTCGCCGCGTGCTTCGTCATTCCGGTGCTGGCGTTCATGCTGCTTCGCCCCTACCAGAACGCGCTCATCTGGGTGCTGGCCATCGCGCTCGTCGTCGGAGCGCTGCTCTTCTTCGCCGACTACCGGTCGAGGCAGGGGGCGGGCTATCTCTTTCAGCTCGTCACGTTCATGGCTCCCGCGGTGCTGCTGCTCGCCATCGGCCTGATCTACCCGACCGTCGCCACGATCTACCAGTCGTTCTTCGACAAGACGACCACCACCTTCGTGGGGCTCGACAACTACTTCTGGGTCTTCACGAATCCCGAAGGATTCTGGTCGGTCGTCAACACATTGATCTGGGTGCTCGTCGCTCCGGTGTTCTCCACGATCATCGGACTCGCGTATGCCGTCTTCATCGACAAGGCGCGCGGCGAGAAGTACCTCAAATCGCTGGTGTTCATGCCGATGGCCATCTCGTTCGTCGGCGCCGGAATCATCTGGAAGTTCATCTACGACAACCGCCAGGGCGAGCAGGTCGGCCTGCTCAACGCCATCGTCACGACGTTCGGCGGCCAGCCGGTGTCCTGGCTCGACGCACAGCCGCTCATCAACACGCTGCTTCTGCTCGTCGTCTTCATCTGGACCCAGACCGGATTCGCCATGGTGATCCTGTCTGCGGCCATCAAGGGCGTGCCGACCGAGCAGATGGAGGCCGCCGAGCTCGACGGAACCAACGCCTGGCAGCGGTTCCGCAACGTGACCGTCCCCGGCATCCGCTCGTCGCTGATCGTGGTTCTCACGACCATCGCCATCGGCTCCCTCAAGGTGTACGACATCGTCGCCGTCATGACCGGTGGTCGCGCCAACACGACCGTGCTGGGCTTCGAGATGGTCAACCAGCAGCAGCGCTTCCAGAGCTACGGACACTCGGCGGCCCTCGCCGTCGTGCTGTTCCTGTTCGTGCTTCCGCTGATCATCTACAACGCCAATCAAATGAGGAAGCAGAGGGAGATCCGATGACCACCGACACTCTCGTCGACACCCGGTCGAAGCGTGAGGTCGCGCGGGCTACCCAGAAGAGCGAGAAGATGGCGCAGAAGCGCCTCACCTCGCGGGGCGCCACGATCGCGGCCATCATCATCGCCGTGATCTGGACCATCCCGACCTTCGGGCTCTTCGTCACCTCGTTCCGTCCTGGCGCCGACACGCAGTCCAGTGGCTGGTGGACCGTGTTCGTCAATCCGTCGTTCACGCTCGACAACTACTCGCAGGCGCTGAATTCGGGGGGAACGGCGCTCACCCTGGGCCAGTCGTTCATCAACTCGCTGGGAATCACGATTCCGGCCACCGTGTTTCCTCTCGTCATCGCATCACTCGCGGCATACGCCTTCGCATGGATCGATTTCAAGTTCAAGAACATCGTCTTCGTCGGCGTCTTCGCGCTGCAGATCGTGCCCATCCAAATGGCGCTCGTTCCGCTGCTGAGCCTCTTCTCGAAAGGCCTCACGGTCAACGGAGTCGGAATCTTCCCCGGATTCGAGCTGCGTGACGCAGAGCACAGCTTCGCGACGGTCTGGATCGCCCACGCGATCTTCGCCCTGCCGCTGGCCATCTTCATGCTGCACAACTTCATCTCGGAGATTCCGGGCGAGGTCATAGAGGCCGCTCGCGTCGACGGAGCCGGACACGGGCAGATCTTCTTCCGTATCGTGCTTCCGCTGGCGACGCCGGCCATCGCATCGTTCGCCATCTTCCAGTTCCTGTGGGTGTGGAACGACCTGCTGGTGGCGACGATCTTCGCGCCGTCGACCTCGCTGCCTCTCACCCAGACGCTGAACTCGCTGTCGGGCACGTGGGGCAACCAATGGTTCTTGCAGTCGGCCGGGGCGTTCATCTCGATCATCGTGTCGCTCGTCGTGTTCTTCTCGCTGCAGCGCTTCTTCGTTCGAGGCCTGCTCGCCGGAGCCACGAAAGGCTAAGCGACGTCGACGACGAAGGCCCGCCGGTGTCGCACACCGGCGGGCCTTCGTGCGTCGTTCGGCGAGTAGGTTGATCAGATGAGTATGCGAGGGGGCGGCGGTGGCCGCCGAGGCGGCGTGAGCGGCGGCGACGCCGATCTGCAGAAAGAGCTCAACAAAGACGCCCCGAAGATCGACCAGCTGCTGAGTCGCATCCTCTCGCTCTTCTCGCCCTACCGGCGTGCGATCATCGGCACGATCGTGCTCGTGCTGCTCGGGGCGGGCCTCACAGTGATCCCACCCCTCCTCACCCAGCGCGCGTTCGACGACGGGCTCTTTCCTTCGACGGGCTCAGGCGCCGGCGATGGCGACGCGGGGTCGATCATCCAGGGCCCGAACCTGCCGGTGCTGATCGAGATCGTCGTGCTGATGATCGTGATCTACATCGTGTCGAGCCTCTTGGGCGTCTGGCAGACCTACCTCACGGCCAGGGTCGGCAACAGCGTGATGGGGGCCCTGCGAGTTCGCCTGTTCACCCACCTCGAGGCCATGGAACTCAGCTTCTTCACGAAGACGAAGACCGGTGTCATCCAGTCCCGACTGCAGAACGACGTGGGGGGCGTGGCCGGCGTTCTCACGAACACGATCTCGTCGATCCTCGGCAACACGGTCACCCTCATCGCCGCGGTCGTGGCCATGGTGTTGCTGAATTGGCAGCTGACCATCGTGGCGCTCGTACTCATGCCCATTCTGGTTCTCGCTCAGCGCCGGGTGGGCCAGGTGCGCGCCCGCATCGCGACCAAGACCCAGGAATCGCTCTCGGACATGACGGCGATCACCCAGGAGACCTTGAGCGTGTCGGGCATCCTGCTGTCGAAGAGCTTCAACCGGCAGCAGACCGAGATCGGTCGCTACGCCGGCGAGAACGCGACCCAGGTGCGACTGCAGGTGAGCCAGCAGATGAGCGGCCAGTGGTTCTTCGCCATGGTCAACATCTTCTTGTCGTCCATTCCTGCCATCGTGTATCTCGTGGCCGGCTGGCTACTGGTCGGGGGAGCCCCCGACATCACGGCGGGAACCGTCGTGGCGTTCACCACCGTGCAGGCTCGACTGCTCTTTCCCCTGCTCGGGCTCATGCGGGTTGCGCTCGACCTGCAGACCTCGAGCGCGTTGTTCGCCCGCATCTTCGAATACCTCGACTTGACGCCGGCCATTGCCGACGCGCCCGACGCGCGGTCGGTGGAGAAGGCATCCCTCGGTCGCGTCGAATTCGACGAGGTCGTGTTTCGCTACCCGGATGCCGATCTCGACTCGCGCCCGACGCTGAACGGGGTGTCGTTCGTGATCGAGCCGGGGCAGTTCGCGGCATTCGTCGGCCCGTCGGGCGCAGGCAAGACCACGGTGTCGTATCTGGTTCCCCGGTTCTACGAGGCCACCGATGGCACGGTGCGCTTCGCCGACACCGACGTGCGCGAACTCAGCCAGGACTCCCTCGTGGCGAACCTCGGAATCGTCAGTCAGGAGACCTACCTCTTTCACGCCACCATCGGTGAGAACCTGCGCTATGCGAAACCGGATGCGAAGCAGGCCGAGATCGAGGACGCGGCGCGCCAGGCGAATATCCACGACAGGGTGATGAGCTTTCCCGCCGGCTACGACACGGTGGTCGGGGAGCGCGGCTACCGGCTGTCGGGTGGCGAGAAACAGCGCATCGCCATCGCCCGCGTGCTGCTGAAAGACCCGGCCGTGCTGATTCTCGACGAGGCGACGAGCGCCCTCGACACCATCTCGGAACGGGTGGTGCAGGCCGCGCTCGACACGGCGTCCCGCGGTCGCACGACCATCGCGATCGCCCACCGGCTGTCGACGGTACTCGCGGCCGACGTGATCTTCGTGATCGACGAGGGCGAGGTCGTCGAGCGGGGAACGCACGCCGAGCTCATCGCCGCGGGTGGCGTGTACTCGACGCTGTACTCGCAGCAACGCGAACTCTCATCGTAGGAGCCGAGGGGCTGCTGTGAACTAGAATCACTCGGTAGGTGCGCGGCCACTTTGGGAGCCGCACGGGGATTCGAAGCGGGGATCGATGTCAGGCGTCTCTTCTGTCAAGGCGAGCAGGGGTCGGGCCGGGCGGCTCGGCACCTCGGTGCGTGGTGCGATCTCGCGACCGGGCCTGAGCATCCAGTCGAAGCTGTTGATCATGCTGCTCGCGGTGAGCGTCGGATCGACCCTCGTCGTGGGCTACATCGGCTATGTATCCGGCACTGAGAGCCTGCGCCAGGCCGAATTCGACCGGATGACGAACCTCCGCGAGGCGAAGTCCGACGCTATCGAGTCGCTGTTCACCACCATCGAATCCGGCCTGGTCCTCGATTCGGCGGGGGCGACGGGCAACCAGGCGGCCTCCGAGTTCGCCGCGGCGTTCGCCCAGCTCGAGGCGCAGCCGACCGACCCGGCGCAGACGGCCGCGGTCGACGCCTACTACGACAACACGTTCATTCCCGACCTGAATGCGCGCGCCGGAACGACGAGCGTCTCCGACGTGTTCGTGCCCCAGACGAGCGCGCAGACGTACCTGCAGAACCACTACACAGTGCCGCCGAACGGTGACTTCGACGCCGCCGCCGCCGTCGACAACGCGGGCGATGGCAGCGCGTGGTCGGCCGTGAACGAGGAGTACAACCCGTACTTCCGCGAGCTGACGGAGCTCTACCAGTTCGAGGACACGCTGATCCTCGACACCCAGGGCAATATCGTCTACTCCGTGTACAAAGGAGTGGATCTCGGCTCGAACGTGCTGACCGGGCCCTACAAGGGCGGCATCCTCGCCACCGCCTACGAGTCAGCGCTCAATTCGAACGTCGTCGACTACTCGCAGATCACCGACTTCGAGCGCTATCAGCCGAGCCTGGGAGTGCCGACCGCGTGGGGCGTCTCGCCGATCGGGCAGGATGGCAACGTGGTCGGCGTGCTGGCCGTGCAACTGCCCATCACGGCCATCAACGCCGTGATGACGGGCGACCAGCAGTGGAAAAGGGACGGCCTGGGGGAGACGGGCGAGTCGTACATCGTCGGTCCCGACGACACGATGCGCTCGGTCTCGAGGCTGTTGATCGACGACCCGGATGCCTACGAGGAACGAGCCGTCTCGGGTGGATTGCCACCCGAGGTGGCACAGCGAATCGTCGACGTGAAGGGAACCGTCGAACTGCAGACGGTAGACACGGAGCCCGTGCGGGAGGCGCAACAGGGCAAGACCGGTGTCATGGTCGCCGACAGCTACCTCGGCAGAGAGACGCTCGCCGCCTACGGCCCGCTCGACATCTCGGGCCAGCAGTGGGTGATCGTCGCCAGTATCACGTCGGCCGAGGCGTTCGCCCCCATCGCCGACTTCACTCGCAACCTCGTGCTGTCGATCGCCGCGCTGCTCGTGGTGGTGGCACTGCTGTCACTGCTGCTCGCCCAGGTGTTCGCCAGACCGGTGCGCAGACTCGTGACGGCCGTGCGGCAGGTCGCGGGGGGAGACCTCGGCGTCGAGGTCGCCGCGAACACGCGCGACGAGTTCGGGGATCTCTCGCTCGCCTTCAACGACATGAGCCGCACCCTGCAGATCAAGCAGGCCCTCATCGACGAGCAGCAGGCAGAGAACGACAAGATTCTGCACACGCTGATGCCCGAATCGGTGGCACGCCGCTACCGTGAGGGCGAGGAGACGATCGCCGAGGACCACCACGACGTCTCGGTGCTGTTCGCCGACCTCGTGGGCTTCGACGACTTCTCGGCGGGCCTGTCGGCCGAACAGGAATTGGCCCTGCTCAACGACCTCATGCGCCAGTTCGACGAGGCTGCGGCCGCGAAGGGAATCGAGAAGGTGCGCACCCTGCGCGAGGGCTACCTCGCCAGCTGCGGCCTCATCGTTCCCCGGGTCGACAGCGCGAGGCGCACGGTCGACTTCGCCCTCGAGATGACCCGCATCGTCGAGCGGTTCAACGGCCAGCACGGCGCCGAGCTGACGCTGCGGGCCGGACTCGACAGCGGAACGGTCACCAGCGGGCTCGTGGGTCGTTCGTCGATCGCCTACGACATGTGGGGCGACGCGGTGAGTATCGCCAACAGGGTGCAGGCGCTCGCGGGCAAGCCGGGCGTATTCGTCAGCGAACGCGTGCGCGACAAGGTGGGCGAGCTGCCGAACATGACGCAGGTCGGCACGATCGACACGAAGACCGGCAGCCAGCCGGTCTGGCAGATCTCGTAGGGGTGCCGCGGTCATGATAGATCTCTGGAGAGAACCCTGGTTCGGCTGGGCGCTGGGTGTGGCAATCGGGCTTCCGGTGCTGCTCGTGCTGCTCACCGAGGTCTACGCGGCGCTGCTTCGCCGCAACTCGCCCGCGGCCAAGCCCGTGCGCCTGCTGCGCAACTTCGTGCTTCCCGTGGCCGCCGTCTTCGCCCTGCTCACCTTCGCCTCGCAGCAGAGCTTCGACCTCACCTGGGTACGGATCGTCGGCACGGTGCTGGGCTTTCTGCTGATTCTGCTCGTGCTCTCGGCATTCAACGTCGCGCTCTTCGGCAACGCCCGCGAGGGCAGCTGGCGCGAACGGCTTCCGTCGATCTTCGTCACGCTGGCCCGTCTCGCGCTCATCCTGGTCGGGCTCGCCATCCTGTTCTCGTGGGTCTGGGGGGCGGATGTCGGGGGTCTCTTCGCGGCGCTGGGCGTCACATCCATCGTCATCGGCCTGGCGCTGCAGAATGCCGTCGGCTCGATCATCTCGGGCCTGCTGCTGCTCTTCGAGCAGCCGTTCAAGCTCGGCGACTTTCTCGATGTGGGCGACGTTCGCGGCCGGGTCGTCGAGGTCAACTGGCGCTCGGTGCACATCGACACGGGCAACGGCATCCAGATCATGCCGAACTCGTCGCTCGCCGGCGGATCGTTCACGAACCTCAGCCAGCCGGTGGGCGTGTACGTCGCCTCCGTTCCGGTGAAGTTCACCACCGACGACGCTCCGCACGCTGTGCTCAGCACGCTGTTAGAGACCGCCGGCTCGCTTCCCCACCTCGATCCCGCCGACAAGCCGTCGGTCAGCTACGAGGGAAACGCCGCCTACACGGTGGCGCTTCCGGTCACCAGCCCGGCCGTCGAAGAAGAGACCGTCTCCTTGTTCCTCGCCTGGCTCTGGTACGCGGCAAGACGCAACGACCTCGGTCTCGACGGTGACACGACCGACCCCGTGAACACCACCGAGAACGTGATCGACGCTCTCAGCTTCGTAGGCCCGGGCTTGAAGCTGCCGCAGGAGGACCTCGACGGTATCGCCGCCTCGTGTCGACTGGAACAGTACGGTGCCGGAGAGACACTGCAGGGGGTGGGGGTCGTTCCCGACAGTGTGCGTGTCGTGCTGAGCGGTGTGGTCGAGCTGTCGGTGCCGTACGAGCAGGGGAGACTGCGCATCGGCGTCGTCGAGCGGGGCGAGTTCATCGGACAGGCGGCGCTCACGAGGCAGAAGACCTCCACGGTCGCGGTCGCCAGTCGACCGGTGACCGTGCTTCGTGTGCCCAGCTCAGTCGTCGATGACATGGTGCACAAGCATCCGTCGCTCGCTCGCCGAATCGGCGAGACGCTCGACAACCGACGCAGGCTCGCCGCCGACGCGGTCGCTGCCGCCCGGGCCGCGTCGGGCAGCATCGCCGCCTGACGGCTCGAACCGGGGTGTCACTCGCGGCTGCCCGGTCCCGGCCTGCCGACGGGGGTCGGTGATAGTTTCGACAGGTGAAATACGCGAAGACCGTCATCGACCTCGTGGGCAACACGCCCCTTGTTCGACTCAACAGCGTCACCGAGGGCATCCAGGCCACGATCCTCGCGAAGATCGAGTACCTGAACCCGGGCGGCTCGTCGAAAGACCGCATCGCGACCCGCATCATCGACGCCGCCGAGCGCGAGGGCAAGCTGCGCCCGGGCGGCACGATCGTCGAACCCACCTCGGGAAACACAGGCATCGGGCTGGCCCTGGTGGCGCAGCAGCGCGGCTACCGCTGCGTGTTCGTGCTGCCCGACAAGGTCGGCGAAGACAAGCGCAATGTGCTCACGGCGTATGGCGCAGAGATCGTGGTGACGCCCACCTCGGTGGCGCCCGACGACCCCACCTCCTACTACTCGGTCTCCGACCGTCTCGCGAAGGAGATTCCCGGCGCGTTCAAGCCCAACCAGTACTCGAACCCCAACGGGCCGCTGAGCCACTACGAGACGACGGGGCCTGAGATCTGGGCCGACACTCTCGGACGGGTGACGCACTTCGTCGCCGGGGTCGGCACGGGCGGAACGATTTCGGGCGTGGGGCGCTACCTCAAGGAGGTCTCCGACGGAGCGGTCACCATCATCGGCGCCGACCCCGAAGGGTCGGTGTACTCCGGCGGCACCGGGCGCCCGTACCTCGTCGAGGGCGTCGGCGAAGACTTCTGGCCCGAGGCCTACGACGGCAGCGTGGTCGACGAGATCATCGCCGCGAGCGACGCGGAGTCGTTCGCCCTCACCCGTCGGCTCGCCCGCGAGGAGGGTCTTCTCGTCGGCGGCTCCTCCGGGCTCGCCGTGGCCGCAGCCCTCAAGGCCGCTGCGTCGCTCGGTCCCGACGACGTCGTCGTCGTGCTGCTTCCCGACGGCGGGCGCGGCTACCTCGGCAAGATCTTCAACGACAAGTGGATGCGCAGCTACGGTTTCGCCGACGCCACCGACGAGTCGACGGTCGGCGACATCCTGAAGGCCAAGACCGGCTCGCTGCCCGACCTCGTGCACGCCCACCCCGGCGACACGGTGCGTGACGCGATCCGCATCATGACCAGCTACGGGGTCTCACAGCTGCCGATGCTCTCGGCCGAGCCTCCCGTCGTGATGGGAGAGGTCACCGGGTCGCTGACCGAGCAGGGTCTCCTCGACGAGGTCTTCTCGGGCCGTGCCGCGATGACCGACCATGTCGGGGCCTTCGCCGGCGATCCCCTGCCGCTCATCGGCATCCACGAGTCTGTCGCCTCGGCGCGCCGTTTTCTCGGCGCGGCCGGTGCGCTGCTGGTGACCGATGACGGAAAGCCCGTGGCTGTGATCACGAGGCACGACCTGTTGACGTTCCTCAGCGAATAGCACCTCGGTTTCGAATAATCGGCGCCGCCCAAGACTTGAGAGAAGACATGCCCCCGAAGAAGAAGCAGTTCGAGACGCTGGCCGTGCACTCGGGCCAGGAGTTCGATCCCACGACCGGTGCGATCATTCCGCCGATCTACCAGACGTCGACCTTCGTTCAAGACGGCATCGGCGGTTTTCGCGGCGGTTACGAGTACGCGCGGGGCGGCAATCCCACGAGATCGTCGCTCGAGACGCTGCTCGCCGACCTCGAAGGCGCGGCGCACGGTCTTTCGTTCTCATCGGGGCTCGCCGCCGAGGATGCCCTGCTGCGCGCCGTGCTCGAACCCCGCGACCACGTGGTGCTCGGCAACGACGTCTACGGCGGAACGCACCGCCTCATCGATCGCGTGTTCCGCCGCTGGGGCGTCGAGAACGACACGGTCGAGATGATGAACCTGCAGGCCGTGGCGAAGGCGATTCTGCCCGGCAAGACCAAGGTGCTCTGGCTCGAGACGCCGTCCAATCCGCTGATGAAGATCAGCGACATCGCCGAGCTGGCCGAGATCGGCCACGCGGCAGGCGCCCTCGTCGTCGTCGACAACACCTTCGCGTCGCCGTACCTGCAGCAGCCCCTGCTACACGGCGCCGACGTGGTGGTGCACTCCACCACGAAGTACCTGGGCGGGCATTCAGACGTTCTGGGCGGGGCACTGGTGCTCGACGACGAAGAACTGCACGAGAAGGTGCGCTTTCAGCAGTTCGCCGCGGGCGCCGTGTCGGGGCCGATGGATGCCTGGCTCACGGTTCGGGGCATCAAGACCCTGGCGGTGCGCATGGAACGGCACAGCGATAACGCCCAGCGCGTTGCGGAGTACCTCGTCGGACACCCCGCCATCGACGCCGTCTACTATCCCGGGCTCGAGTCGCATCCGGGCTACGAGCTGGCCAGACGACAGATGCGCCGCCCGGGCGGCATGCTGTCGCTGACCTTCAAGGCGGGGCCCCGGGCGGCGCGCCGCTTCGCCGAGTCGACGAAGCTCTTCTCGTTGGCCGAGTCGCTGGGCGGCGTCGAGTCGCTCGTCGGTTACCCGTCGGAGATGACGCACGCGTCGGTGAAGGGAACCGCGCTCGAGGTGCCCGAGAACCTGATCCGCCTGTCGGTCGGCATCGAGGGCATCGACGACCTGCTGGCCGACATCGAGCAAGCGCTGCCCCGGAAGTAGCCTTCGCGCAATCCCCCCGCCACGGGGGCAGAGCCCGACGTAGCGTTGCCGCCATGCACTCATCGGACATCGCCTGGAATGACGAAGCACGCGCCAAGATCCTCGACGACAGCGACAAGGTCTTGCGGGAGGCGGTGCTCGAATTGGGCACGTCGCTGGCCGGCCACTCTTCTGACGAGGCCTACGAGCAGCTCTTCGCCCGGCTGAAGGATCGGTTCATCGACTTCGAGCCGGGCCCCGACATTCGCAAATACGCCGACGCGATCGCGGCGGGCGACTTCGCCTGACCTCCAGCCCCCTGCGCTGCCCCGGGTC
>NZ_CAXVWM010000029.1:0-3059 GCF_964263775.1 Agreia sp.
GGACGCCATTTCAGCGGCGTGACGTTGTAGTCGTGCAGTCGCCGCTCGACGACGACCTCGCCCAGATGCGAAATCGATCGGGTGGCGTTGCCGAGGATGGCCAGCCACAGGTCGTGCGACTCGATGAAGATCTCAGGAAAAGGCACGAGATCGGGCACCAGCTCGCGCCGGAATCCCATGGCGCATCCGAAGTACGGTCGGTAGCCGATAAGAATAGCGAGTGTGTTCCAGCCGATCTGCCGGTCGTAAGCCGGCCTCAGCGGCCGGCGGGCAGGCATCCGACCGTCTTCGTCGAGCACCGAGTAGTTGCCTGCCACGACGAGATGCGTCTCGAGCTGACCGATCATCAACTCGAGCCGACCGGGGGTCCATACATCGTCTTGGTCGGCGAGCATGACGTATCTTCCGCGAGCGCGGCGGATCGCGTTCTCGAACGTTCGCACGTATCCGCGGTTGAGCGTCTCGGTATGAAGGCGGATGCGCGGGTCGTCGATCGCTTGGATCACCGCGACCGTGTCATCGGGCGACGCGTCGTCGACGATCACGAGCTCGTCATCGTCGTGCAGCTGCTCGAGAATCGAATCGATCTGCTGCCTCACGAACGGTGCGCCTCGATAGGTGGCCATGCACACGCTCGCCCGGATCATGCCACCATAGTATTCGCCCGACGCAGCCGCCCCGGCGACCGACGAGAAAGGGTCCGCGTGCCCCGCTCCGCCACTCCGCACCCCTCGACCCGGGTCGTCGCCGTCATCACCGCGTTCAACCCCGGCCCCGCACTGCTCGACGCGTGCACCTCGCTCCTGTCGCAGACGGCCTCGGTCACCATCGTCGACGACGGCAGCACGACCGATGTCACGGAGATTCTGGATGCCTGTGCCGCGGCCGGGTGCCAGGTCGTTCTGCTCGGTCAGAACTCGGGAATTGCCGCTGCCCTGAACGCGGGCGTCGATGCTGCGCTGGCCGCGACACCCGGCGCCGACTTCGTGCTGACGCTCGACCAGGACTCGTCCCTGCAGAGCGATTACGTCGACCGGGCCGTTGCGGCGTTCGACTCGGCCTCGGTGGCAGGAGTGCGAGTGGGCCTCGTGGCTCCGCACTCGGTCGAGGGGCTACCCTCCCGCGTGGCGGAGGTGCGCAATGGTGTCGTGCTGGGGCTGGAGCCGATCCAGTCCGGCCTCGTCATTCCCCGCTCCGTGTGGCTGCACGCCGGGCCGTTCCGCGCCGGCCTGTTCATCGACTCAGTCGACACCGAGTACTTCATGAGACTCTCCGACGCCGGATTCGAGACCGTGCTCGCCGCCGGCACCCACCTCGGCCACCGCCTTGGAGGACGCTTCCATCCCACGGTCTTCGGACGACGACTGCGTGTCAGGGGCACCGATGTCTCGCTCGTGCGGAGCGCGCCGTTCCGCTACTACTACATCGCGCGCAACCGGGTGCTGATGAATCGGGCGTTCGGCGCACGGCACCGGGCGTGGTCGATGCGGGAGACCATGCTCGACGCACGGCACTTCGCCATCGTGCTGGCGTTCTCATCGAACAGGGCTACTCTCGCCCGTCTGATCATTGCCGGCTGGCGTGACGGCGTTCGCGGTCGACAAGGCCGCATGCCCCAGACTCTTGAACGGATCGCTCGCGGCTGATCGCGCCTCCATCCCTGAGCTATGAGGCACGCTTATGATTGTCGGATGCCCAGCCCCTTCGAAGGCACGCTCATCGTGATGCCCGCATTCAACGAGGAAGAGGCCGTCGGCAACGTCGTTCGCGAGGTTCTCGGTACCTTTCCCGGCATCCACTGCCTCGTCGTCGACGACGGTTCCGTCGACGCGACGTCGGCCGAGGCCGCGGACGCGGGAGCGATCGTCGCCGCGCTGCCCTTCAACCTCGGTGTCGGCGGCGCGATGCGCGTGGGTTTCAAATACGCACTTGAGCACGGCTACTCGAACGTCATTCAGATCGACTCCGACGGCCAACACGACCCCGTCGGTGTTCCCGCCCTTATCGAACAGCTCGCCACAAATGATCTTGTACTCGGCGCGCGCTTCGCAGGAACGGGCGAATACTCCGTGCGGGGTCCACGGCGCTGGGCGATGCTCATGCTCTCGGGCATCTTGAGCCGCCTCGCCGGTACCCGGCTCACGGATACGACCTCGGGCTTCCGCGCCAGCGGCCCGCGCGCTGTGCGGCTGTTCGCGGCCCACTATCCCGCCGAATACTTAGGTGACACCGTCGAGTCTCTCGTCATCGCCTCAAGGGCCCGCCTCACGGTAAGCCAGGTGGGCGTGGCCATGCGGCCGCGCGCCGGCGGACGCCCCTCCCACAACCCCTTCAAGGCCGCGATCTACCTCGGCCGAGCGGTGATGGCGCTGTTTATCGCCCTTCTGCGCCCGCCTGTCATCCTGCCCACGGAGGCGTCGACCCGATGACGATAGCCACGTATCTGCTCGGTGTCTTCTCGGCCCTTCTCACGCTCGGCGTCGTCATCGAGATGCTACGCCGTCGCCGCCTGCGTGAGCGGCACGCTGTCTGGTGGCTGTTGGCGGGAACACTGGCCCTGCTCGTAGGACTATTCCCCGACATCCTGGGCTGGGCCGCAAGCCTCGTCGGTGTCGCCGTGCCCACCAACCTCATCTTCTTCGTAAGCATGGCGGTGCTGTTCCTGGTCTCGATCCAGCACAGTGCCGAGCTCACCGACCTCGAGACCAAAACCAGGGTTCTCGCCGAGACGGCCGCCCTACAGCAGTTGCGCATCGCAGAACTCGAGAAGTCGATTCGGAAAGAGTCGTGAGTCGAGGCCCGATGACGGTTAAACCCGGTAGGTGGACGATCTTCGTCGGCGCATGGATCGCGCTCTTTCTTCTCGCAGCAGCATGGGCCATCTCGTCGCCGATCTCGTCCGGACCGGATGAGCCTGCCCACTTCGTCAAAGCGGCATCCGTGGCGCGAGGCCAGCTGGTCGGCCCGCAGGGCACCTACGGCAACGAGGTCGATGTGCCTCAGTACGTGCAGTGGACCAACGCGCGCACATGTTTCGTCTTTCACCCTGCGGTTCCGGC
>NZ_CAXVWM010000030.1:0-25474 GCF_964263775.1 Agreia sp.
ACGTCATCCACCGGAGCGTGTCCCGTCGTGGGACGGTCGTCGCGCTTCGGGTAGAAGTCCGAGCCACGGTCGTTGCTGCGCTGCGGACGGTCACCGTACGACGGACGGTCATTGCTGCGCTGCGGGCGGTCACCGTACGACGGACGCTCGCTGCTGCTGCGCTGCGGGCGGTCACCGTAGGCCGGACGCTCCGTGCGCTGCGGACGGTCACCGTACGACGGACGGTCATTGCTGCGCTGCGGGCGGTCACCATACGACGAACGCTCGCTGCTGCTGCGCTGCGGGCGGTCACCATACGAGGGACGCTCGCTGCTGCTGCGCTGCGGACGGTCACCATAGGCCGGACGCTCCGTTCGCTGCGGACGGTCACCGTATGACGGACGCTCGCTGCTGCTGCGCTGCGCACGGTCACCATACGACGGACGCTCGCTGCTGCTGCGCTGCGGACGGTCACCATACGACGGACGCTCGTTGCTGTAGGCGGGACGCTCGGAGGCACGCGCCGCACGCTCGTCGGCGTTCCAGCGCGCCTTCTTGGGGGCGCCGGATGCGGGGGCCGCCTCGTAGCCGCGGTGGCCGGGCGACCTGCTGGCCGACTTCGAGCCGTTGGGCACGTAGTTCTTGGCAGGCTTGAAGCCGCCGGACTTGTTGGATTTAGGCATAATTCTTTCCGGGTTTTATTAGAGTGCATGGCAAAACGACAGCCCGAATTGGCTGTTGCTTGCGAGAACCCGGAATATCTTCAGTCCGGGGCCGTGTCATACGTTGACATTCCTCTTGAGCAACGGGGATATTCGCATACGTCACGAATGACCGCTGGCCAGTGCGTCCATACACTGACTTGGGAAACCGGCCCACCAGACTTACAAACCCTTCCGCGACGAAATCGCGGTGTCTAGAGCCGACCTGTAAACGTTACACGTCGCACGCCTTCTTGTCACTAGCTGCGCCGGCGAATATGGCTTAACGACCGCATGCGAGGCCACTGTGGCCTCGCATGCGATCAAACGAATAGAGAAAAGCGAAAACGGCTAGACGTCGAAGCGTGCACCCTCGGGCTTCGAAGGAAGCAGCGTCAGAACCAGGATGATGATGCCGCCGACGAACGGGATCAGCCCGAGGAACGCGAAGAATCCCGAGAAGTTGCCGTCGTGCAGGCGACGCACCAGCAGGGCGATGCTGGGGATGAGCGTGGCGAGCGCCCAGATCAGCGTGATGATGCTGAAAATCACGTAGCCTGCACCGGGAGCCTGGTAGGTGTCGTCGGCCGCCACCCCGCCCGGGCCACCTGTGACGACGGCGAGCAGTTGAAGTACACCCGACACGACGAACGAGACGAGGAACCACCACCAGTACTCGCTGCGGCTCGCGCGACCGCTGAACGTGGCGTACTTCGTGAAGAACCGACGCACGGCATCGCCGAGCGTGGCGCCGTAGAGAGGCGCCGAAAGGGGTACGGCGCCGGAGTATCCGGCCTGGGGCGTTGTCATGATGTGCTCCTCGTGAATCTGACGATGTTCACCATGATCATAGGAGGCGCTCAGGCGGCCCGATGGCTCATTTCCTGGTGTTACGTCGTCGGTCGTGCATTATTCACCAACATGCGCTCCGAGCTGCTCGGCTACCGGCTCGTCGCTCGACCGGCGCGGCCCGGGTGCACGTCGGCCTTCGCCCTGTTCGCGTTCGTTACGGCGCAGCGCGCGTCGCTCGAGCGAGCCGTAGACGACCGAGTACAGCACCGGCAGCACGACGAGAGTCAGCACGGTCGACGAGATGAGTCCGCCGATGACCACCAGCGCGAGCGGCTGCGAGATGAACCCTCCGTGACCGGTGAGCCCGATCGCCATGGGAAGCAGCGCGAAGATCGTGGCCAACGCGGTCATGAGAATCGGCCTGAGCCTGCGACTCGCCCCATCGATCAGGGCCTCGCGCACGGAGCGGCCCTTTTCGCGGTACTGGTTCACGAGGTCGATGAGCACGATGGCGTTGGTCACCACGATTCCGATGAGCATCAGCACGCCGATGATCGACGGCACGCCGAGCGGGATGCCCGACACGAGTTGCAGAATGATCGCTCCGGTCGCCGCGAACGGCACCGACACGAGCAGCAGCAGGGGCTGCAGGAGGCTGCGGAATGTGGCGACCATCACGACGTAGACGATCAGGATGGCGACGAGCAGCGCGATGCCGAGCTGGCTGAACGCTTCGCCCTGGTCACTGGTCACACCACCGAGTGAGGCGGTGGCCCCCGCGGGCAGCGTCGTCGCGTCGACGACGGCCTGCACCTCGGAACTGGCCGTTCCGAGGTTGTCGCTGGCCGGCGTCGCCGTGATCGTGGCCGTGCGAACGCCCTTGACCGTGGTGATGGATGCGGGCCCGTCGACGGTCGCGACCGTTGCGAGCGAGTCGAGTCGCACCATCCCCGTCAGAGTCCAGATCTGCAGACCGGCGAGCTCGTCGACGGTCGCCGGCGACGTCTGCGACTGGATGTAGATCGAGTAGCTCGCGTCGTCGATGAAGATCGTTCCGATGGTCTGCGGCTGCATGGCCTGCGACACGAGGCCGCCCACGATCATCTCGCTGAGCCCGGCCTCGGAGGCCTTCGACCGATCTACGGTCACGGCGATGTATGGCCTCGAATTACTGAGGTTGCTCTCGCTCTGCGTGATCGCGTCGAGTTTCGACACCTTCGCGAGAATGGCATCGGATGCCGTTTGCAGGTCACCCGCGCTGGTCGCGGTCACATCGATGGCGATGTCGCTCGACGTTCCGAATCCAGCAGAGGCCGCCACCGTGATGTCGCCCGCGTCGCTCGTCTTCTCGAGCGTCTTTCGAACAGTCTCGGTCAAGGCATCCTGATCGGCGCTCTCGTCGGTCGTGATCGAGTAGGTGATCGCCCCGGCTCCGCCGCCCACGAAGGCGTCGCGCAGCGCCGAGCCGCTCGAGCCGATGCTGAGCTGCACGGTCTCGATGCCCGTGATGCCGAGCAGCGCCTTCTCGACCGATTCCGCGGCCGTGTTCTGCGCATCCAGGCTCGTGCCGACGGGAACCGTCTGAGTGACGGTGAGGGTGTTCTGGCCGCTCGAACCGAGGAAGTTCGTTTTCATGAACGGCGTGAGGCCGAGTGTGAGAATCAGCAGCAGCGCCGCCGAGACGAGGGTGATCACAGGCCGCTTCAACGTGCCCTCGAGGATGGGCAGGTAGCGCCGTTGCAGGGCCGTCGGCTTCTCCTCCTCGACCACGAGCTGTTCCTGGCGCCTCGCACGGCGCGACTCCAGCCCCGTGGCCGGGTCGACCGGCACCACGGGGGCGGATGCGACGTCGTGCGCATGCGCCTTCGGTGCGCGCGATCGCAGAAACCAGTAGGCGAGAACGGGCACGATCGTGAGCGCGACCACGAGGGAGGCGAGCAGCGCGATGGTGACCGTCAGCGCGAACGGCCGGAAGAGTTCGCCCGTCGTTCCCTCGACGAACGAGATCGGCAGGAAGACGGCGACGGTGGTGATGGTCGACGCGGTGATGGCGCCGGCGACCTCGCGCACCGCCTCTACGATGATGGCGGCCCTCGCGGTGCCCGCGCGATCGGTTGTGCCCTGCATGCGCGCAACGCCGTCGGGTGACGCGAGATGGCGCCGGATGTTCTCGATCACCACGATCGAGTCGTCGACCACCCGGCCGATCGCGATCGTGAGCGCGCCGAGGGTGAGGATGTTGAGCGAATACCCCGCGGTCTGCAGGCCGATGAACGTGATGAGCAGCGACGTGGGAATGGAGATGGCGGTGACGAGGGTCGACCGAACCGAAAGCAAAAACACGAGGATGACGACCACGGCGAAGAACAGCCCGAGCAGGCCCTCTTCGGTGAGCGCCGTGATCGACTGCTGGATGTAAGGAGCCTGGTCGAAGACCACCGTAAAGGTGGCGCCCCCGAGGGCGGACTTGAGTTCGGGCAGCAGATCTTGAACCGCGTTCGACACCTCGACGGTGTTCGCCGCGGGCAGCTTGGTGATGGCGATGGTGAGCGCCGGCTTGCCGTCGACCCGCGAGATCGAGGTCACCGGGTTGTCGGTCAGTGCCACAGTGGCCACGTCGGCGATCGTGTAGATTCCGCCCTCCGGCTTGAGCGCCCCTTGGAGTGGCAGGCTTTCGATGTCTTCGACGCTCGAGAGCTTCGTTCCGGCCTGCACCGAAAGGGTCTTATCGCCTTCCGTCAGCGACCCCGCCGGAATCAGCAGCCCGTTGTCGCTGACGGCATCCCGAATCGCCTGCGACGACTGGCCAGCGACAGCCAGCGCCGCGGGATCGGGGGTGATCGTGACGCGCTGGCCGATGTCGCCCACCAGCTGGGCGTCACGCACCCCGGGCACGTCGGAGATGTCGGGCAGGGTGTTCGCGCGCAGCAGTGCCGCGAGCGCCTTCGTGTCGGTGGCGCCGTCGGCCGGAGTGACCGCGATTTGCACGACAGGAAAGTCGTCGATTCCGCCGGAGAGCACCTGAGGGTCGAGGTCTTCGGGCAGGGTCGACTTGATGCGGTTGATCGCCTGGTTGATCTTCTGCTCGGCAGTCGCGAGATTGGTGCCGTAGGTGAAGGTGGCGCTGATGATCGAGAGGTTCGTGCTCGATGTGGCCGTGGTCGTCTCGATGCCGGCGACGCCCTGAATGGCCGTCTCGATGGGCACGGAGACGTCGTCGTTGACGACCGCTGGCGACGCGCCGGGGTAGTTGGTCAGCACCGCGAGCTGCGGAAACTCGATCGACGGGATGAGTTCCTGCTTCAGGCTGGTCAGCGCGAGGCCGCCGAAGACGGCCGCCACGATCGTGACGAGCGCGATCAGCGCGCGGTTCTTCATGCTGAGGATGGCGAGAAAATGCACAGGGTACCTTCTGTCGAGCGGCGCACAGGCCGGTTCGCGAACAGAGTCCACTATGACATCCCGGCATGGTACAGCCGCAACGCGCCCCGAACACCGGCCGATGCTTACGGCGAACAGCCGATGAGCGCAATGAGTTGAAACCCCGCATCGTCCTCGCGAGGATCGAAGTATGAAAAGGATCCTCTACAGCGGCGGTGCCGTGATGACCGGCGACCACCTGGCGGATGCCGTTCTCGAGTATGCGAGCGAGCTCGCCCGACAGGAGTCGAGCGACACCCTCGACGTTCCGAGCATCAGCGATGCGGGCGTTGCGGGGCACACCCAGCTGCTGCTCGGGCCGGCGAGCCAGTTCGTGGTCGAAGAGGTCGAGACCGATGTCGATGACCCGTTCGATGCCGAACTGGTCGAGACGATCGCAGAGAAGACCAGGCACCTCCAGGCTCCGAAACCGGTCGCATCGACCAGCACGGCCGACTACCCCGATCTCGACGCGGCGACGGAGGCCCCCGTTCCGCCGCCCGCCGACTCCTGACGCAGCAGCTCTGGCGCAGCAACCCTGCGCAGCCACTCTGACGCGTCAGGCCACGTCGCCGTAAGCCTGCGCGCCGGAATCCGGGTTGCGCATGATGGTCTGCCACGCGCGATCCAGCGCATCCATGCCCTGTTCGAGCTGGGCCGTCGGGTAGCCGAGCGGGATGCGCAGAAACCGTTCCAGGGCGCCGTCGAGCCCGAAACGGGGCCCGGCCGTGATCAACAGCCCCTCGGCACGTGCGGCGAGGGCCAGTTGCGATGACACGGGCGAACCGAGCCCCACCCAGCTGGCGAGGCCGCCGGCCACCCGGGGCGCGTTCCACGACGGAAAACGTTCGGAGACGAGCTGCAGCACCCGGTCGCGCCCTGTCCGAAGCTGCTCGCGGCGCACGCCGAGAATTTCCGGCATGTCGGCGAGCATGCGCGTGACGATGAGCTGCTCGAGAACGGGGGTGCCGAGGTCGCTGGCGGGCCGGGCCGCCGCGAGGGTGCGGATGAGCCCGGGTTCCGCGCGGATCCAGCCCACGCGCAGGCCGTCCCAGATGGTCTTGCCGACAGACCCGATCGTGACGACGCTGTGCTCGTCGCCGGGCGTCGCATAGGCGGCGAAGGGAAGGAAGTCTTCGGTGCGGTCTATGTCGAGCTCGCCAGACGTCTCGTCGACGAGCAGCGTCGTTCCCGCCCGCACCGCCTGGTCGATGGTGCGCTCGCGCAGCTCGACAGACATCGACTCGCCCGTGGGATTGTGAAAATCGGGCATCAGGTAGCCCACCGCGGGGTTCGTGCGCCGCATGAGTTGTTCCAGCGCCGACGTGTCCCACCCCTCACCGGCCGTCACATTCACCGGCACGAGTCGTGCGCCCGCGAGAGCGAGCGCCTCGTAGGCGTGGGGATAGCTCGGAAGCTCGACCAGGGCGCGGTCGCCTCGGCCGAGGAGTACCCGTGACAACAGGGCGATGGCGCTCTGGGCGCCGGTCGTCACGAGCACCTGATCTCTCGTCGTAGCAAGCCCACGCGCGGCATAGCGAGCGGCCACGGCGTCGCGCAACTCGGGAATGCCCTCGAAGTTGTAGCCGGGTCCTTGCAGGTAGCGCCCGAAGTCGTCCATCGACTGCTGCGTGGCAAGCGCGATACCGGGGCTCGCGGGCATCACCGCTTTCGTGAAGTCGAGGAAGCCGCCGCCGGAATCGACGGCCAGGCTCGCCCGCCCGGGCACACGCGTCACGCTGCCCGAGCCCCGGATGCTGATCGTGTAACCGCCCTCGCGCAGTTCTCGATAAGCGCTGGACACGAGCGTTCGACTCACGTCGAGCGCGTTGGCGAGCTCGCGTTCGGCGGGAAGTCGAGTATTCGCGGGTATTCGGCCATCGAGAACAAGAAGGCGGATGCGGTCGAACAGCGCCTGATAGAGAGGCCCGCCGCCGCCCTTCCAGTCGCCGAGGAGCGATCGCAGGGCTCGGGTACCCAGGAGTGCGTCGGACATGCAGCCACCTTAGCAAAATTGGCTTCTTGATCTCAGGCCAATTCGGCAATTGGATGCTTATATGACGTCATCGCTCTTCAGCCGCTTCGCCCGGCTCATCGTCGGCCTCGCCCTCTACGGGTTCGCCCTCTCGATGATGGTGCGGGCAGCACTCGGCATCGATCCGTGGACCGTCTTCGCGCAGGGTCTCGCAGCGCGAACCGGGCTCGGAATCGGACTCCTGACGATCATCGTGGGCGGCGGCGTACTGCTGCTCTGGATTCCGCTGAAGCAGAGACCGGGCGTCGGAACGGTGCTGAACGTGCTGATGCTCGGCCCGGTTCTAGAGCTCGGCCTCTGGCTGTTGCCGCCCATGCCCACGATCTGGGCGCAGATCGGACTGTTCGCCGGGGGGCTCGTGCTCCTCGCCGTCGCCAGCGGCATCTACATCGGCGCCCGGCTGGGACCGGGCCCGCGCGACGGGCTGATGACCGGCATCCACGATCGAACCGGATGGCCGATCTGGGTGGGCCGCACGGGGGTCGAGGCCAGCGTGCTGCTCGCCGGCTGGCTGCTGGGCGGCAACGTGGGGCTCGGCACGCTGGCCTTCGCCCTGTTGATCGGCCCCCTGTGCAGCATCACCCTTCCTCTCTTCGGGGCGCGGCCTCAGCCGGCGATCCGGCCCGCGAACTCGACCAGCGCCGCGCGCACGAACTCCGCGGTACCTGCTCCGTGAGCGTCGTAGACTGCGCCGAATCGGTCGTCTGACACATAGAGCTCGCCGAGGCCCCGCAGGTACTCGAGGGTCGGGCCGTCGGGATACCCCGGCGTGCCCGGAACCTCGGCGAGCAGGTCGACGTGCCGCCGCGCGATGACCTGCGCCTCGTCGCTGCCGGCCGATAGCCCGGCCTGCGCCGCCGCGCCGAAGTCGGCGGCCACCCGCGCCTGCGCATCCTGGAACGCCGCCCTCTCGTCGGCGGACTTGGCGCGCCACCACTCGTCGCCCGAGGCGAACGCCGCGGCGCCCCACCTCGTCGACACCTCGTCTTCGTGGCGCACGTGCGCAAAGCCGGTGAACATCTCTTCAGCCATCAGTTCTTCCTTTCCTGTCATTCGTCGAATCGTCGTTTCCACCGCGGCGAGCTGCTGGTCGATGCGTCGGCGCTCCTGCCGCAACCAGTCGAGATGAGCACGAAGGGCGATGGATGCGTCGGGCTGGTTCTCGAGAATGCTCGCGATGGCGGGCAAACCGAGCCCCAGCTCTCGGAGCAGCAGGATGCGCTGCAGCCGAACGAGCGCCTGCTCGTCGTAGTGGCGGTATCCGTTGGGCGCGATCCGGCTCGGTTCGAGCAGCCCCATGTCGCCGTAGTGGCGCAGCGTTCGCGACGTGGTTCCCGCCAGTTTGGCGATCTGCTGGATAGACCAGTCCACGAGCGGCTCCCTTCTTCGTGCGTGCCTCGGTGGGTGTAGTTTCACGCTAGACCTTGACGTTGCGTCAATGTCAAGCTCGAAATCGAAAAACTCGCTCGGTACTATGAAAGTGACCACTTCCGCTCCGTGAATCGATCGATGCGATGCCTCCGTTCCCGCGAAAACGTGCCGCTTCTGCCCAGCCCCCGGCATCCGGCACGTCTGCCGGGCCCGCGTCGCCGTCGAGGCGCGCATTCCTGCAGAGTGCCGGAATCTTCGCCGCGGGCGCCGTCGCCGGAGGCGCGGGGGGCGCCGCTATCGGAGCTATGGTGGGCGCCGGCAACCCTGAGCTCGACTTCGAACCCGACGAGGCCACGCCGAGGAAGGCGTTCGAGCACATCGTCGTGCTGATGTACGAGAACCGCTCGTTCGACAATCTCCTCGGCTGGCTGTATCGCGACGACGAGATTCCCGCTGGAGCATCGTTCGACGGCCTGCACCAGGGCGATTATTCGAACCCGGCGCCCCACGGGCATCCCGACGTGAAGGCCCACGTCTACGGCGGATCGACCGACATCATCATGTCGAGCCCGCACCCCGACCCGGGTGAGGCGTACCCGCATGTCAACACGCAGTTCTTCGGAACGGTCGACGCCGCCAACCACAACACTCCGCCGTTCGGCGCCGAGGCCACCATGAAGGGCTTCGTCACCGACTACGTCGAGAACTACGAGCACCTCTCGGGCGGCACGAAGAAGCCGAACCGCGAGCAGTACTCACTGGCCATGGGCGGGTTCTCCCCCGAGATGCTTCCGGTGTTCTCGACGCTGGCCAAGGGGTTCGCCGTCTACGATCACTGGCACTGCGCCGTGCCGTCGCAGACGTTCTGCAACCGCTCGTTCTTCCACGCCGCCACGTCGCACGGCTTCGTCACCAACCAGGGCGACGGCGGCTATGAGAAGTGGCTCGACCCAGACAGGGCGGATGCGCCCACGGTCTTCAATCGACTCGAGGAGGCGGGCATCCCGTGGCGCGTCTATTACGACGCCGCCCAGCTCGTATCGATGACCGGGGTGCTGCACGCGCCCGCCACGGAGAAGTACTGGAAGTCGAACTTTCGCACCCTCGACCAGTTCTACCTCGACGTCGAGAGCGGAAACCTGCCCGCCTATTCCTTCATCGAGCCCCGCATGGTCTTCAATCACAACGACATGCACCCGCCCTACGGCGTGCTCCGTGAGGGGTCCGACGGCTTCGGCGACGACGTGCTCGATGGCGCGGTGTCCGACGTGCGGGCCGGCGAGGCGCTGCTGCACTACATCTATTCGGCCATCAAGAATTCGACGAGCCCGACCGGGTCGAATGCTATGAACACGATGCTGTTCGTGACCTTCGACGAGCATGGGGGTACGTACGATCACGTTCCGCCCGGGGCTGCCGTTCCCCCCGGCGACGGCAAGCAGGGCGAGATGGGCTTCGGCTTCGACCGCCTCGGAGGCCGCGTTCCGGCGATTGCGATCTCGGCCTACACGCAGAAGAACACCATCATCAACGACCCGATGCAGCACAGCGCCCTCGTCGCCACGCTGTCGCGGCAGCACGGACTCGCGCCGCTGACGAACAGGGACGCGGAGTCGATGGACATGTTCAACGCGATCAATCGCAGGTCGCCTCGCCCGGTGTCGGACTGGCCGACGACCATGCCGCACTACGTTCCGCCGAACCCCGACGAGAACCTCGACCCGAATGCGCCGGAGCACCGCGCAAAGAAGCTCTCCAGCCCAGCGAAAGGCCTGATCGGCCTGCTGATGGCCAAGTACGCGAACCCGGATGCGCGGGTTCCCGACACCTACGAGCAGGCGTTCGCGGCCCTCGTGATGCACGGCCGGGGCCTGTTCGGCACCCTCGACGGCAGCGCCAACGAGGGCGACGAAGACGGCAACCCCGACAACTGAACGCTACGCGCCGATGAGGCGCTCCGCGAGGTATGCCTGCAGGCGGTCGAGCGACACGCGCTCCTGTGCCATGGAGTCGCGCTCGCGCACCGTGACTGCGTTGTCTTCGAGCGACTCGAAGTCGACGGTGATCGCGAACGGCGTGCCGATCTCGTCTTGACGGCGGTACCTACGGCCGATGGCACCGGCGTCGTCGAAGTCGACGTTCCAGCTCTGGCGCAGGTCCTGGGCCACCTTGCGCGCGAGCGGCGACAGGGCCTCATTGCGCGACAGCGGAAGCACGGCGGCCTTCACCGGCGCGATGCGCGGATCGAGTTTGAGAACGGTGCGCTTGTCGACGCCGCCCTTCGAGTTCGGAGCCTCGTCTTCGTGGTACGAGTCGACGAGGAACGCCATGAGCGCGCGCGTCAGTCCGAACGACGGCTCGATCACATAGGGGATCCAGCGCTCGTTCGAGGTCTGGTCGAAGTACGAGAGGTCGGTGCCGGATGCTTCGGAGTGCGTCTTGAGGTCGAAGTCGGTTCGGTTGGCGACACCCATGAGCTCGCCCCACTGGCTGCCGGGGAACTGGAAGCGGTACTCGATGTCGACCGTGCGCTTGGAGTAGTGCGACAGCTTCTCTTGCGGGTGCTCGAACTGGCGGATGTTCTCGGGGTCGATGCCGAGTCCGATGAACCACTCCCAACTCTGGTCGATCCAGTACTGTTGCGCCTCTTCGTCGGTGCCGGGCTGCACGAAGTACTCCATCTCCATCTGCTCGAACTCGCGGGTGCGAAAGATGAAGTTTCCGGGGGTGATCTCGTTGCGGAAGGCCTTGCCCACCTGGGCGATGCCGAACGGCGGCTTCTGCCTCGAGGTGTTCAGCACGGTGGCGAAGTCGACGAAGATGCCCTGCGCGGTCTCGGGCCGCAGATACGCCATGCCCGACTCGTCTTCGAGCACACCGAGGGTGGTCTTCAACATTCCCGAGAACTTCTTGACCTCCGACCACTGGCCCGCATTGCCCGTGTCGGGGTCGCGCACGTCGGCGAGGCCGTTGACCGGTGGATGCCCGTGCTTGGCTTCGTAGGCCTCGAGCAGGTGGTCGGCTCGGTAGCGCTTGTTGGTCGCGAGCGACTCCACCATCGGGTCGTTGAAGACCTCGACGTGGCCGGATGCCTCCCAGACCTGGCGCGGCAGAATCACGGCGGAGTCGAGCCCCACGACGTTGTCGCGGCTCTGCACCATGAACTTCCACCACTGCCGCTTGATGTTCTCTTTGAGCTCGACACCGAGGGGGCCGTAGTCCCAGGCACTGCGCGTGCCGCCATAGATCTCTCCTGTCGGAAAGACGAATCCTCGGCGCTTCGCGAGGGCAATGACAGAATCAAGAGGAGATGTGGGCATAACGGCTTCCGTGAGTCGCCCACCGGCCGGCTGCCAGCGGGTGGATAAGCCACAATCTTATGGGAGGGGCGATGACCCCGCTGCTCTCGGAGTAGTGTTCTCACTCGTGACTAACGAAGTCAAGTCGGCCAAACGCTGGTTCATCGGCGAACCCCTTCCGAGCGACAAACTCGAAGGGCAGCTTCTTCCGAAGCGGCTCGCACTGCCCATCTTCGCCAGCGACCCGCTCTCCTCCGTGGCGTACGCGCCGCAAGAACTGCTGATGATCCTGCTCATCGGCGGCCTCGCGTTCCTCAGCTTCGCGCCGTGGGTCGCGGCCGCCGTCGTGCTCCTCCTCGTGGTCGTCGTGGCGTCGTACCGCCAGCTGGTCAAGGCCTACCCCTCGGGCGGCGGAGACTACGAGGTCGCCCACAAGAATCTGGGCGAGAAGGCCGGACTCGTGGTGGCGTCGGCGCTGCTGGTCGACTACGTTCTGACCGTTGCGGTGTCGGTCGCGTCGGGCGTCGACAACATCATCTCGGCCCTGCCTTTTCTCAACGCCTACCGGGTCGAGATCGCCGTCTTCTTCGTGATCGTGCTCGCCGCCGTCAACCTTCGCGGCGTCGCAGAGTCGAGCAAGGCGTTCGCGATTCCCACCTATCTCTTCGTGGGCAGCGTCGCGCTGATGATCGTCGTCGGCCTCGGCCAGGCCCTCTTCGGCACCGCGCCCGTCGCCGAGTCGGCCGGATACGGCATCAAGGCCGAGGGCCTCGCGCAGGCCGCCGTCATCCTTCTTCTGCTGCGAGCCTTCTCGAGCGGCTGCAGCGCCCTGACCGGTGTCGAGGCCATCTCGAACGGCGTGCCCGCCTTCCGCACGCCGAAGGTGCAGAACGCCCAGCGAACCCTCGTGCTGATGGGCAGCATCGCGATCGTTCTGTTCGCCGGCCTCGTCGCCCTCGCCCTGATCGCGCGGGTGCACTACGCCGAAGACGCGTGCAACCTCATCGGCTTCGAGAACTGCGAGGGGCAGCCGCAGCGCAGCCTGATCGCGCAGATCGCCTCGGCCGTCTTCGGCAACAACTCCGTGCTCTTCTACGTGATCCAGGCCTCGACAGCCGCGGTTCTGCTGCTCGCCGCCAACACGGCCTTCAACGGGTTTCCCCTTCTCGGATCTGTTCTCGCGAAAGACTCGTACGCCCCGAAATCGCTGCTCACCCGGGGCGACCGTCTCGTCTTCTCGAACGGCGTGCTGATCCTCGGTCTCTTCGCCACGATCATCCTCGTGGTCTACCAGGCGAGCCTCACGCAGCTGATCCAGCTCTACATCATCGGCGTCTTCGTGTCGTTCACGCTCGGCCAGACCGGCATGGTCAAGCACTGGTGGGCAATGCTGAAAGGCGGATGCGCTAACCGCGGCGCAGTCTGGCGCGGCCTCGCCATCAACGCATTCGGCGCCCTGCTCACCGCGGTCGTGCTGATCGTGGTCACCATCACCAAGTTCACCCACGGCGCCTGGCTCGTCTTCGCGATCATGCCCGTGCTCTACATTCTGATGCTGGGCGTCAACCGCTACTACCGCGACGTGAACAAAGAGATCGAGGTCGACGCGACCACCAGATTCGGCGCCGACGGCGATCACGCCATCGTGCTCGTCGGCCGCATGCAGAAGCCCGTGCTCAAGGCACTCGACTACGCGATCGCTGCACAGCACGACAGCATCGAGGCCGTGCATCTCTCCATCGACGACGAATCCACGGATGCGCTCGAGAAGGCATGGAGGGAGATGAACATCTCGGTGCCGCTCAAGATCATCGTCTCGCCCTACCGCGACGTCGCCGAACCGCTGTGCCAGTACATCGCGAAACGACGCTCGTTCCACGGATCCGAGGTCGTGACCGTCTACACCCCCATCTACATCGTCGGCCACTGGTGGGAGACCCTGCTGCACAACCACAAGGCCCGCCGAATCCGCAAACGTCTGATGCTGGTGCACGGCGTCACGATCGCGCTGGTGCCGTGGCTGCTCGACTCCTCGGAGGTGATCTACGGCCGCAGGTCACGCCCGCTGCCCGGGTCGGAGCGCCGAGGCGAGCCGGTGCGGCCCGTTCCGCGCACTCCGCGAGAGGAACGCCGACACGCGAAGGCGCAGCAGCAGTAGGTGCTAAACTGACGCAAGTTTTGTAAGTTATTCGACTCCCGGGTGGCGTTCTCATCCCCCGGCCCGAAAGGTGAGGGGGTCTCGCATGGGGCGCGGCCGTCAAAAAGCTAAGCACACCAAGGTTGCTCGCGAGCTGAAGTACTTCAGTCCCGACACCAACTACTCCGCGCTCGAGCGCGAATTGAGCCACCCCTCCGACGGTGAGCCCGACTACTCCAAGTGGATCGACGATGACGACGAGTCCGACAGCGACGACGTCATCGTGGTGAATCCCGAACTCCTCGACTCCGACGAGCCGCAGAAGAAACGCGCCTAGCCCTTCGGCAACTGGCCCGGTTCTTCGTCAGCCACGGCGACCTGTTCGCTCGTGGTCATGACGACGGTGCGCGCGCGCCTGTTCGACGCACGGTCGACGACAACGGCGATGCCCGCCGAGAGCCCTACGAACACGGTCACCAGAATGATTCCGACGAAGCCGAAGACCTGCGCGCGCGAATAATTTGGCTGCTCAGGAAAGACGAACGTCAAAATCAGCGTGAGCAGGATGGCGAAGACGACACCCACCACGATGAAGCGCACGTAGCGCGGCGAACGTCGCACCACCACGTCATGAGTCGCAGCTGCAGAAGCGGGAAGGGTCGATTCGTCGGGAAGAGCCACACCCCATTGTCTCGCACATTGTCGGGCGATTCCCGTGCCCGGCGACCATAATCAGCTGATGACCTTCGACCGTCTGACGCAGTTCGACCGGATCGTGCTCACCCTGCGTTCGGCTGGATGCGTGTTCGCCGAAGACGAGGCGAACCTGCTGCTCGACGCGGCGAGCGACAGCGACGCCCTCGATGCCCTCGTGGCCCGACGCGTCTCGGGCGTTCCTCTCGAGCATCTGCTCGGCTGGGCCGAGTTCGCCGGAGTGCGGGTTCTGGTCGACGAGGGGGTCTTCGTTCCGCGGCGCCGAACCGAGTTCCTCGCGACTCGCGCCGCCGAACTGGCGCGCGAGTACGAGCATCCGGTCGTTCTCGACCTCTGTTGCGGCTCGGGCGCGATCGCCCTGGCGATCCGCGAGTCGCTGTCGACGTCGACGTCGAAAAGCGCACCCGAGATCTACGCGGCCGACATCGACCGGGCCGCCGTCGCCACCGCGAGGCGCAACCTGCCGCCGCCGACCGTCGTCATCTGCGGCGACCTGTTCGATCCCCTCCCCGATACGTTGCGCGGACTCGTCGACGTGATCGTCTGCAACACCCCCTACGTGCCGACGGATGCGATCGGCTCGATGCCGCCGGAGGCCCGGCTCTTCGAGGCGCAACTCGCGCTCGACGGCGGCGACGACGGTCTCGACGTGCAGCGCCGCGTCGCGGCAGCGGCGATGGAATGGCTCGCGCCGGGCGGCCACGTGCTCGTCGAGGCGAGCGAGCGGCAGGCCCCGCACTCGGTCGAACTGTTCGAACGGGAGGGGTTCGCGAGCCGCGCCGAGTACTCCGACGAGTACGACACCACGATCGTCGTCTCGACCAGCGCTCGCTAGCGCCTGCCGAACTCGTGCAACGACGCCCGCGCGCCCCGACGCACAGCCTCGGTGACCGTGTCGAGCAGCGTGGACGTGAGATTCCAGCGCTGCCAGAACAGGCGCACCTCGGTGTATTCGCCCGGTGCGAGCTCGAGAAGACTCCCCGCACCGAGTTCGGATTCGCACTGCTGCTCGGGAAGCATGCCCCACCCGAAGCCGAGCGCGACTGCTCGAGCGAAGTCGCTCGAGGTAGGAACGAAGTGCCGAGCCTGTGCAGCCGCGGCATCCCGCCCCGACGTACCCCGCACGAAGTCCGCCTGCAACTCGTCGCGCCTGTCGAAGTCGACTCTCGGCGCGCGGGCCAGTGCCGCGGCGTCGCCCGGCGCGATCCGGTGCCGGGCCTGGAACCTCGGCGTGCACACCGCCCGGTACCGCATCGACCCGAGGGGTTCGACGCTGCATCCCTGCACGGCGTTTGCCGTCGAGGTCACAGCGGCCATCACTGTTCCCGAGCGCAGTAACGACGTCGTGTGCTCCTGGTCCTCCCGGTAGATGTCGAAGAGCACTGCGCCCGACTCGGCTACAGACGCCACTGCGTCGAGAAACCAGGTCGCCAGGCTGTCGGCGTTGACGGCCACGGCGACGGAAAACGCCGCTTTCTCGACACCGCCCGCATGCAGGGCCGTCTGGGCATCCGTATCGAGAAGTGCGACCTGCCGTGCGAGGCGAAGCACGACCGATCCGGCTTCGGTGGCCAGCACGGGATTCGAGCGCTGCACCAGCACCCGACCTGCCGCCCGCTCCAGCGCCTTCACCCGTTGAGACACCGCCGACGCGGTCACCCGGAGCCTCTGCGCCGCCGCCTCGAACGTTCCCTCCTCGACGAGCGCCACGAGCGTCTGCAGATGATCCAACTGAAAACCCGTCATTAGCTCCTCTAATCTCTACTAAGAAAGATTAGCTGTACGAATGCTGAAACGGCTCTTATGGTCGAGAGATCATGCTGTTCGAAACGTCGCTTCTGCCTGCCCTCTTCGGACTCGGCACCGGTCTCGCACTGATCATCGCGATCGGCGCGCAGAACGCCTACGTGCTGCGCCTCGGAATCGCTGGACGGCTGCGTATCGTCGCCGTCATCGTCACGATCTGCGCCGTGTCGGATGCCCTTCTCATCGCGGCGGGCGTGCTCGGCATCGGGGTGGTCATCGAGAAGGCGCCGATCGCGCTCGTGGTCATTCGCGTGTTGGGCTCGGGGTTCCTCATCGTGTACGGGCTGATGGCCGCGCGCCGCGTGTTCCGCCCGCAGGCGCTCGAGCCGGCGGCACAGCAGGGGTCGATCTCGCTGAAGACCGCGGCCCTGACGACCCTGGCCCTGACCTGGCTCAACCCCCACGTCTACCTCGACACCGTGGTCTTTCTCGGTTCTGTCGCCAATCAGCAGGGTGCTGAGGAGCGCTGGTGGTGGGCCGCGGGCGCGATGATCGGCAGCGTGCTGTGGTTCAGCGCCCTGGGCTTCGGCGCCCGGCTTCTCCGCCCGTTCTTCGCCCGCCCGAATTCGTGGCGCATCCTGGATGCCGTGATCGCCGTGGTCATGCTGGCCCTCGGCATCCGCATGGCGGTCGGCTTCTGAGTCGGCCCGAACCGCGTCGCTAGGCTTGACGCATGTCCGTCGTCTCGCTCATCCGCTCGGATCTCCTCGCATCGACCGCCCCGTACGCGTACGCCTCGACGGCCCCGGCCGACGCGCGCCTGGTATTCCTCGCGGGCGCCTGCCCCCTCGACCTCGCCGGCGACGTCACCGCGCAAGGCGACATCGCGGCCCAAGCGCGGCTCTGCATCGAGAATCTCGAAACTGCACTCGCGGCAGCCGGAGCCTGCCTCGCAGACGTGCTATCGACCCGGATTCTCGTCGCCACGACCGAGCGGCCCGACCTCGTCACCGCCTGGAATGTCGTGCGCGACGCGTTCGGCGACCACGATGCGCCCAGCACGCTTCTCGGGGTGACGGTTCTCGGCTACCCGAACCAGTTGGTCGAGGTCGAGGCGATCGCGGCCGTGCGCGACTGACAGCCCGCCACCCGTGACACCTGAACTACGGGCGCTCGACCGGCACGTAGCCGGTGAGGTCTGCGCGTTGGCCCGATGCGTGGATGCGCGCGGCGGCGATTCCGGCGGCCCACGACAGCCGCCCCGTTGCGAGATCGAGCCAGGTGGCGGCATCCATCTCGACCACGTTCGGCGGGGTTCCGCGGGTATGACCGGGGCCCTCGATGCACTGCACCGCGCCGAACGGCGGAACTCGAACCTCGACGGTGTTGCCCTGAGCGGCGTCGGCGAGACACTGAAGCAGGTAGCGCGTGGCCGTGGCGGTCGCGTCGCGCGACGCGGCGGCCCCCTCTGCAGTAGTGCTGGCGATGGCCGCCTCGCCGTCGAGGGTGCGGATGCGTGTCTTCGCCATGGCACCAGCGTAGAACGCGGGGTGGCCGAAGCTAAACTGTGCCTGTGAAGATTCTCGTCCTCGGATCCGGCGCGCGCGAGCATGCCATCATCACCGCGCTCCTTGCCGAGCGCGGTCAGCACGACATCGTCGCGGCGCCGGGCAACGCGGGCATCGCGCTCGTCGTTCCTGTCGTCGGCATCGACGCCGACGACCCGGATGCGGTGGTCGAGTTCGCGCAGGACGGCGACATCGACCTGGTCGTCGTCGGTCCGGAGGCACCGTTGATCGCGGGGGTCGCCGACGCGCTGCGCAGTCGAGGAATTCCGGTGTTCGGGCCGAGCCGTGAGGCAGCCGCGCTCGAGGGCAGCAAGACCTTCGCCAAGCACATCATGGCCGAAGCCGGGGTTCCGACCGGTCGCGCCGAAAGGGCCGGCACGCTCTCCGACGCCGAGCGAATCCTCGACGAGTTCGGTGCGCCCTACGTGGTCAAGGCCGACGGTCTGGCCGCGGGCAAAGGCGTTCTGGTCACCGAGAGCCGCGATGCGGCGATCGAGCACGCGCACTACTGGCTGGGGCACGGCGACGTGCTCATCGAAGAGTTCCTCGACGGAGAAGAGGTGTCGCTCTTCCTGCTCAGCGACGGTCACACTGTTCGCCCGCTGTCGCCTGCCCAAGACTACAAGCGGCTCGGCGACGGCGACGCGGGGCCGAACACCGGCGGAATGGGCGCGTACTCGCCGCTTCCCTGGCTCGACGACCGATTCGGCAGCGAGCAGGCGTTCGTCGACGAGGTCATCGACACCATCGCCCTGCCCACGATCAAACAGCTCGCTTCAGAAGAGAAGCCGTTCATCGGCCTCCTGTACTGCGGCCTGATCCTCACCCGCGACGGAATTCGTGTCATCGAGTTCAATGCACGGTTCGGCGATCCCGAGACCCAGGTAGTCCTCCCCCGACTCGAGACGCCGCTCAGCGAGCTCCTCTTCGCCGCCGCGAGCGGCACTCTCGTCGACCAGCCGCGTCCGTCGTTCTCGAGCGACGTCGCGGTCACCGTCGTCGTCGCGAGCGAGAACTACCCGGGTGCTCCCGTGACCGGGCGCGTGCTCACGGGCCTCGTCGAGGCCGAAGCCGTGGCCGGTACGCACATCGCCCACGCGGCGACCGCCGTGCGCGACGGCGTACTCGTCGCCACGGGTGGCCGCGTGCTCAGCGTGGTTTCGACCGCATCCGACTTCGCCGAGGCCAGGCGCCGGGCATACGAGGCGGTCGACCTGATCGGGCTCGACGGTTCACAGCACCGCAGCGACATCGCCGACAAGGTGGCACAGGCATGACGATCGAGATCGACGGCTTCACCGACGTCTACAGCGGCAAGGTGCGCGACCTCTACATTCCGACGGATGCCGTGAACATCGACGACGCCGAGACTCTGCTCGTGGTGGCGAGCGACCGAGTGAGCGCCTACGACCACGTGCTCGAACCCGGCATTCCGGGCAAAGGCGAACTGCTGACCACTCTGAGCCTCTGGTGGTTCGACCAGCTGTCAGACGTTCCGAACCACCTCGTCGGCGATCAGGGCGACGTGCCGACCGAGGTCGCCGGGCGGGCCATGCTCGTCAAGCCGCTCGACATGTTTCCGATCGAGTGCGTCGTTCGCGGCTACCTCTCGGGCTCGGGCTGGAAGGAGTACCTCGAGTTTCAGTCGGTGTGCGGTGTCGCGCTGCCCCCCGGGCTCGAGAACGGCGACAGGCTTCCCGAGCCCATCTACACCCCGGCGTTCAAGGCCGAGCTGGGCGAACACGACGAGAACATCACGTTCGAGCGCACGGTCGAGCTGGTCGGAGCCGAGGTCGCCGAACGCCTGCGAGACCTCTCGCTCACGATCTACCGGCAGGCATCCGTCATCGCCGAGGCCCGTGGAGTGATCCTCGCCGACACCAAGTTCGAGTTCGGCGCCGATCGCGACTCGGGCGCGATCACCCTCGCCGACGAGGTGCTCACGAGCGACTCGAGCCGCTATTGGGATGCCGAGGCCTACGCTGCGGGCGACCGTCTCGCCAGCTTCGACAAGCAGATCGTTCGCGACTGGCTGGCGGCGAACTGGAACGCGACAGACGCGTCGGCCGGCCCGCCCCCCGCCCTGCCTCAGCAGATCGTGGAGCAGACCGCCGCGCGCTACCGCGAACTGCTGGCGCGACTCACCGACTGAGAGCATTGATGATGGCCTGGCGTGGCACATACGCCGCTTCGGTCAGCAGAGGCGGCCCCGCCTCAGCGAACGCGCGCATCGCCGATCGCACGAGTGCCCCGCTCCACACCTCCGGATGCGGCAGGCTCGGATCGACCAGCAGGCAGTCGAGCCGGGTCGGGTGCGGTGACGAGGCCGGGCCCCACCAGATGCCGCGGGCGAGCGGGCGCCCGTCGAGAAAGGCGAGCCAGGTCCACTCGTCACGGTACGTGCCGGCATTCTGGCCGGCGAGAAACTGCAGGGCGTCGACCCACGGGCCGGGCCCGGGCGATGAGAAAGAGAGAACGGCGCCGAGGTCGGCACCGGTTGTTGAACGAAACACGAGCGTGTCCTCCGAGAGAAGTGGAGGCGCCGCAGGACTTCGGTTCAGTCGATGAGTACCGAAGGGAGGAGCGCCGGGATAAGGGAAACCGTGCGGGAATCGCGTGTCGCGATCGCATCGATCTTGTCCATTGCCATCAACTCCCTTCCTGGTCGTGAACGCCCGGGTTGGCGTGCTCACCGACAGTAGCGTCGCTGCTCGCTCGATCTCAAGGCCCCGTTATCGACCCGTTATATTCTCGTGCACGCATATTAGGCGAATCAGGTGACGGAAGTCAGAAGAACACTGACGAGCAGAGCGATCACGACGGTGTTGAACGCGAACGCGATCAGACTGTTCGCCGACACGATGTTGCGCATGCGCGATGTGGTGATGGTGACGTCGGAGGCGGAGAAGGTCGTGCCGACCTGAATCGCCAGGTACACGTAGTCGACGAATCTCGGATGCTCGGTGTCGGCGAACTCGGCGCCTCCAGCGACCGCGTTCTCGCGCGCGTAGCGCACCGCGAACGCCGACATCGTGACGAGCAGCGAGCCGACGACCACGAGGATCGCGAGAACGACCACGACCGGCTCCGATCGGAGGTCGGCGTTGCGAGAGACCCCGATGACCGCGCCGACGGCCACGGCGGATCCCGTGAATGCCCAACTCACGGCGCCGCCGCCGTTCAACGACCACATGAGGCGCTTCCCGGGGGGCGGGGTTGTTGCAGCCAGCCAGCGCTCGAGGTCGTGACCCGTCGCCCGGCCGAAGATCAGGGCAGGAAGAAACGCCAGAAGAAGCGCAATGACGATCCAGGCGGTGAAGATTCCGCAGACGATCAAGAGGGTGTTGTTTCTGTAGCCTGCAGACACCAGCACGAACGGCACCACCATCATCGGTACGAACGCGATGAAGACCGCGAAGTAGCCGCGCGTCACATCGGAGGTGAATCGGGGAGGACGTCTCCCGTTACCAGTCTCAGTCTCTGTCGTCATGCGTTCTCAGTCGACGTACGATCCGACAAGTCGAACCGCGCCGCCGTCGACGCCCTTCGCGCCCTGCTCGAAGCCCACCAGGTCGCGGTCGCCGATCGATACGACACCCGCCAGCCAGGTCGGGATGCCGTCGGCCGTCAGGGCTTCCGCCACGGACCGAGCGGCATCGGCCTCGACCACGGCGAACATTCCGACGCCGAGGTTCCAGGTGCCCTCCGAGCTCTCGAGGGTCGACCCCGCGAGGTTTGACAGCACTCGGAAGACGGGCGCGGGCGACCAGGTCGACCGCTCGATCTCGACCCACGACCCCTGTGGCAGTACCCGGGCGAGGTTCGCGGCGATGCCGCCGCCCGTGACATGCGACAGCGAGTGGATGGCACCATCCAGCGCCGGGTCGCCGAGCACACGCAGCAGGGGCGAGGTGTACAGGCGGGTGGGCTCGAGCAGCACCTCGCCTACTATCCCGCCGAGCTCGGCCGACGTATCGGAGTAGCCGATACCACGCGAGGTGAGAATGTGACGCACGAGCGAGAATCCGTTGGAGTGCAGCCCGGAGGACGCGAGCGCGAGCACGACATCGCCGTCTTCGACGCGGTGCGCGCCGAGCAGGGCGTCGGCCTCGACCGCGCCGACCGCGGCACCCGCCACGTCGTAGTCGTCGGGGCCGAGCAGGCCCGGGTGCTCGGCCGTCTCTCCACCGACGAGCGCCGTGCCCGTGTCGGAGCAGGCCCGTGCGATGCCCGCGACGATGTCGGCGATGCGCTCGGGAACGACCTTGCCGCAGGCTATGTAGTCGGTCATGAAGAGCGGGGTGGCACCGACGACGACGATGTCGTCGACAACCATCCCCACCAGGTCTTGCCCGATCGTGTCGTGCTTGTCGATCGCCTGTGCGATGGCCACCTTCGTGCCCACGCCGTCGGTCGACGTGGCCAGCAGTGGGCGGTCGAACTGCTTGAGCGCGGTCACATCGAACAGGCCCGCGAATCCGCCGAAACCGCCGACGACCTGGGGGCCGTGCGTGGTCGAGACCGCCGCCTTCATCAGCTCGACGGCGAGGTCTCCGGCGTGGGTGTCGACGCCGGCCTGGGCATAGCTGTTGCTCATGCCGTTCATTCTTGCCTACTTGCGCGCCGTTCACCTGTTCGAGCAACATCTGTCCAGCCCCTCCCGCGCTGTCGGTCGACGGGAGTAGCGTGTTCTCAGATGGTGGCCAGACATCCACCGTGGGAGGAGAACCGATGGGTATCAACGACGAGGACATCACATCAGCAACCGATAACGCAGGCGAAGGCCCCGCCGATGGCGGAGCCAACGTAGGCGGCCACGACGGCGGTGCGGATGGCGCGGCTTCTGCGGGCGAAGGCCCGGCAGACGGCGGCGCGAACCCCAACGGCCACGATGGCGGAGCCGACGGATCGGCCGATGAGGGAGAGGGCACCGCTGACGGCGGAGCCAACCCCGGCGGCCACGACGGCGGAGCCGACGGATCGGCGTGATGAACCCCAGCCCTCACGAAGCGAGGGCGAAGCGCGGGTCGAGAAATCGACCCGCGCTTTCTCGCTGCATCACCGTCGGTGTCGATGAGTTCGCCGACGACCACTGGGGAAAGAAGCCCCTGCTCTCGCCCGCCGACTCACTCGAGAGCGACTTCTCCGATCTCTTCTCTTCGGAGGCCGTCGACGAGCTCGTCTCCGAGCGCGGGCTCCGAACTCCGTTCATGCGCATGGCCACTGAAGGTCAGGTGCTGGCGAAAGACAGGTTTACCGCTCCGGGCGGTTTCGGGGCCGAGATCGCCGACCAGGTCTCCTCCGAGAAGGTGCTCGCCGAGTTCGCGGCCGGCGCCACGATCGTTCTGCAGGGCCTGCACCGCACCTGGCCTCCGATCATCGACTTCACGACGCGGCTCGTCTCAGACCTCGGGCATCCGGTTCAGGTCAACGCCTACGTGACGCCGGCGTCGTCGCGCGGCTTCGATCCGCACTACGACGTGCACGACGTGTTCGTGCTGCAGATCGCGGGAGAGAAGCGCTGGCGAATCCACTCCCCCGTGCATCCCGACCCGCTCGCCGACCAGCCCTGGTCGCAACACTCGACGGCCGTTGCCCGAGAGGCGCACAACGAACCCGTCATCGACGAGGTGTTGCGCCCCGGCGACGCCCTCTACCTGCCGCGCGGGTGGATCCACTCCGCCGAGGCGCTCGGTGACACCTCGGTGCACCTCACCATCGGCGTGAGCGCCTTCACGCGGGCCGATCTCGTGGCGCAGGCGATCGCGAAGACGCGCGCCGACGCATCCCTTCGGTCGTCGTTGCCGCTGGGCCTCGACCTCGACGACCCGGATGCCTTGGCCGACGTGCTCGCCGAGACGCTGGCCGATCTCGTGGCCGCCATCCACAGCGACCCCGTGACACCCGACGCTGCCGCGGCATCCCTCGCCCGCCGATTCACGAACATCACCCGACCAGAACCGGTGAGGCCGCTCGCGACCGTCGCGGGGCTCGCGCGCCTCGACGCGGCTTCCGTCGTGCGCTGGCGTCGGGGTCTGGCGGGCAGGGTCGGCGCGAGCGGCGACACGGTCGAGCTCACGGCGGGCGCCCGCAGGCTCTCTCTTCCGCTCGTGGCGCAGGCCGCGCTCGAGCAGCTGCTGCTGGGCGAGGCGACGGCAGTGGGCGAGCTGCCCGGGCTCGATTCCGACGACGCGATCGTGGTGTGCCGTCGGCTCGTGCGCGAGGGCGTTCTGGTGCTCGGGGCGTGACCGACCTCAGCGCGCGCACCGTGCTACCCGACTGGCGACCGTGCAGCGACCGCTCCCGCGAGCGCGGCGACCCCCTGCCCGGCACGGGATCTCGCGGAACGGAATGGTTTCTCGTCGAGATCTCGGGTGCCTGGGGCCAGCACGCTTTTCTCGAGTCGACGCTGCCCGTCGATGTCGGTCGCGCGCTGGTGAAGCGGGTCGAGAGCCTGGGGATGCGACCGCTCGCCATTCGCAGAACCGGCAAGCGCACGCCTCAAGACGGCTACCGCTGGGCGTATGTCGATTCCCGTCCCGGATCAGAGAGCGTGAGGTGGGGCTGGGTGGAGACCGCCGAGGAGCTGCTCGACGTGCCTCTCGACGGGTCGACGGGGGTCGCCTCGCACAAGCCGATCGTGGCCGTCTGCGCGCACGCGAGGCACGACCAGTGCTGTGCCGTTCGCGGTCGCCAGGTGGTGAAGACGCTCGCCGAGGCGTTCGCCGACGAGACGTGGGAATGCTCGCACCTCGGCGGTGACCGCTTCGCCGGAACCCTCGTGCTGCTGCCCCACGGCCTGTACTACGGCCGGGCCGACGGGGCGGATGCGGTCGGCCTCGTGACCCGCTACCTCGAGGGCCGGGTCGACGAACGCTTCTTCCGCGGCCGAAGCTCGCTGCCGAATGCAGTGCAGGCCGCCCAACACCACGCCAGGGCCACCCTCGACGACGAGCGCATCGACATCCTCGGCCCGACCTCGGCTCAATTCGCCGACGGTGTCTGGCGTATCGAGCTCGAGTATCCTGCCGCCACGATCAAGGTGATGCTCGCCGAGACGCTGTCGGAACCGCTGCTGTCGACCTGCTCGGCCACCCGAACGGGCCGCAGCCGCGAATACCGTCTGCTGTCGGTCGAGATCGCCGACGCCCCTGTGTCGTGAGCCGGCCCGCGCCATGACCCTGCGCATCGGCACGAGCGGCTGGAGCTACGACCACTGGCAGGACGTGCTGTACCCGCCCGGGCTGCCGGCCGCGAAGCGCCTGGCGGTCTACGCGGCGGAGTTCGACACGGTCGAGCTGAACGCCAGCTTCTACCGCTGGCCGCGAGACACCACCTTCGCGGGGTGGCACGACAGGCTGTCGCCCGGGTTCGAGCTCGCGGTGAAGGCACCGCGCGGCCTGACCCACGGCCGCCGGCTCTATTCACCCGAGCCCTGGCCCGAGCGCATCCGGGGCGCGATGCACGCCCTCGGCGACCGCAGGGGGCCACTGCTCGTGCAACTGCCCCCGAACCTCGAACGCGACGATGCGCGCCTCGACTACTTTCTCGGCACGCTGCCCGAGTGGCTGAGGGTGGTCGTCGAGCCGCGCCACGCCAGCTGGTTCGACGACGGCGTCTACGAGCTGCTCGAGCGGCACGGCGCAGCCCTCTGCGTGATGAGCGGAGCCGGCCTGCCGTGCGTTCTGCGCGCAACCGCGCCGTTCGTCTAC
>NZ_CAXVWM010000031.1:0-16116 GCF_964263775.1 Agreia sp.
GCGGCGGTCACGCGAGCATGTCGCCGAGGTGTGCGCTGACCCGGCCCCGGAGCCAGTGATGGGCGGGGTCGTTGTCGTGTCGTCGATGCCAGCTGGCGATGGCGGTCACCGGCTCGAGATCGAGGGGAACCTCGCGAAGAATCACCGGGTTGCTGGTGCCAACGAGTCGCCTGGCAAGCACCGTGATCGCGTCTCCGGCCAGAACGACGTCGAGGGCGATCGCGGCCGACGGCAGACTCGCAGTGACCCGGCGGTGAAGATCGAAGCCGGCGAGCGCCTCATCGATTGCGCCGTGTACGCGCCCGCGTCGAGAAACGACGACATGATCAGCCGCGGCGAACTGCTCGACGCTGAGCGAGCCGTGCTCGGCCAACGGATGCCCCGGGCGCATCACGACGGCGAGGTCGTCGTGGCCGATGGTCGTCGAGCGAATGGATGCCGACACCGACCGCTCGCCGCCGACTTCGATGTCGGCTGTGCCGCGGGCGAGATCGTGCCCGTCGACGGGCTGCTCGCCGAGGAAGACGACCACGACGTGCGGGGCGGTAGACGAGATCTCGGCGAGAAGCGGCGGTGCCAGCGCCGCGATCAGTCCGTCGTTGCCCCTGATCGTGAACGATCGCGTCAACGACGCCAGATCGAGCGGGCCCGGCGGAGCCAACACGGATCGCGTTCGGGCCACGAGATCGCGGACCTCGTCGCGCAGGGCGAGAGCGCGAGCCGTCGGCACCATGTGCCGCCCGTTCCTGACCAGGATGTCGTCTTTCGTGGCCTCTCGAAGACGGCGCAGGGTGTGGCTCATGGCCGGCGGGGTGAGATGGAGTGCGGCGGCGGCACCCTGCACGCTCTCGTGTTCGATGAGCGCGTCGAGGGCGGTGAGCAGGTTGAGATCCACCTGCAGCAGACTAACTTGTCAACTGCAAAAGCTGAACTGGATTCATGAAACAGACGGCCCTACCGTGGAAACACACCCACAGAAAGAGGGCAATCATGTCTGGCAGTTTCGCGAACATCGCATCGTCGATCGAGACAGAGCTCATCACCGAAGTGCAGAAGGTCGCCCGGGAGGCAGGCGAACGGCTTCTCGCTCTGTATTCGCCTGCCGCCAGGCCACGCGATCGCGCCGAGCTGATCACAGCCGCCCGCGCGAACGAGTCGGCGTCCTCCGCAGAACTCCGAGCCGCTCTCGAGCTCATTCGACCGCAGGCTCGCTGGGCCCCCGACCAGTACGAGACCTCCGCGCTCCCCGCCGGTGAATGGTGGGTGGTCGACACGGTCGAAGGAAACGTGAACCACGTGCACGGCCTGCCCGAATGGTGCGTGTCGATCGCGTTGGTCCGCGACGGCGAGCCCGTGCTCGCGGTAGTGCGGCATCCGGTGCCCGACCTCACCTACTCGGCCATCGCAGGAGGCGGGGCGTTCGTGAACGAGACGCCGCTTCGAGTGTCGGAGAAGCGGCATCTCGAGGTCGCGGTCGTCGCTACCGGCCAGGCCGAGGCCGGCCAAGACGGCACATACCGACGCATCGGCGAGTCGATAACGGCGATGCTGGGGGAGGCGCTGCTGGTTCGGACCCAGGTGCCGTCGACATTTCCGATTCTGCTGGTTGCGGCCGGCCACATCGACGCGTTCTGGCAGTACGAGCCGACGTTGCCCGGAGTGGCAGCCGGTGCGCTCTTCGTCTCGGAAGCAGGCGGCGTGGTCACGACGATAGCCGGCGATCCGTGGGCCCCCGGGGCCGACAGCATCCTGTTCGCCGCGCCCGGTGTGCACGCCGCCGCCCGCGATGCGCTTGCGAGAGTCGCATGAGCGGCGTGAACGAATCGCTGCGAATCGTCGTGCTCGGTGCGAGCGGTGCGACGGGCAGCCGGCTGGTCGATGGCGCGCTGGCTCGTGGCTTTGACGTGCACGCGATCGCGCGGGATCCGGCGGGATTCGCGCACGACCCCGACCCGCTCCTCACGGTGCATCGCGGGGATGTCACCGATGCCGACACGATTGCCGCGGCTATCACGCGCGAGAGCGTCGTCGTGTCGGGCCTCGGCGTTCGGTCGAAGCGCGAGGCCGGGGTTCTCACTGCCGGTGCCCTCGCAGTGCTGCACGCCCGGCCCGCGGCTGTCATCTGGCTGGGGGCAGTCGGCACGGGTCGCTCGGCCGCAGCGGTCGGGCGTCTCACGCACCGGATGCTCAGGGCAGGATTCGGGGCGGAGTACGACGACAAGACCACGGCCGACGGACTGATCCTCGACGCGAACTTCACGGTGATCCACTCCGGCCCGCTGAACGACAAGGAGGGCACGGCGTTCGAGGCCGTACCGCTCGCTGCCACGCGTCGGCGCTTCTTTCCCCACTTCGTGTCGCGTGCTGGCGTCGCTCAGCTCATGCTCGACGAGGCGGAGTCCCGCAGGCATCCGGGCGAGATCCTCATTCCGCGGCCCGTGCGCTCGGCTTCGTGATGAATGAGCGTCTACAGGCGCTGCGTTCGCGAGAGCACGGTCTGAATGATGACGACCGCCGCGAGGAAGCCGCCCGACACCACCGACTGCACTGACGACGAGAGCGAACCCACCTGGTTGATGAGGTTCTGGATGACGCTGAGCAGCAATACGCCGGCGACCGTTCCGATGAGGTTCCCGCGTCCGCCGACGAGAAGCGTTCCGCCGATGACGACCGCCGAGATCGCGTTCAGCTCGAGGCCGACGCCCACCGTGGGAACACCCGACGACGAGTACGCCGCGTTGAGCGCTCCGGCGAGCCCGGCGCAGAGACCGCTGATCACGTAGACGCCGAACTTCACCCGGGCGACAGGCAGACCCATGAGGGTCGCAGCGCTTTCGGAGCCGCCCACTGCGAGCACCGACTGGCCACCGCGTGAACGGGCGAGCAGCACCGTGCCGATGACGACCACGACGAGGGCGATGACCACGGGCCAGTGGATGCCGGCGACCGAGTCCTGGCCGAGCGAGATGACGCCCTCGTCGGTGATCAGCGGGGTGGTCGAACCGCCGCTCGTCGACGCGAGCACCAGTCCGCGAACACCGAGCAGCCCGGCCAGCGTCACGATGAACGGTGCCATTTTGCCGTAGGCGATCAGCGCTCCCTGCAGCGCTCCGATGGCGCCGCAGACGACGAGGGGAAGCAGAATCGCACCCGCGAGCCCGAACGTCGATCCGTAGGCGGCGAGCACCCCTCCCAGCGCGAAGACCGAGCCGACCGAGAGGTCGATGCCGCCGGTGAGGATGACGAACGTCATTCCCGACGCCACGATCAACAGGAACGACGACTGGGTGAGGATGTTCGCGAAGTTGCCGCCCGTGGGGAACGTCGGGAACGCGATGCTGCCGACGATGAGCAGGATCACGAGCACCACGGCCGCGCCGTAGCTCTGAAGCAGCCCGGCGAGGCGCTCGCGGGATGCCTGGCTGTCGGTCGTAGGACCGGCTGCGGGTTCGAGTGTGGTGGTCATTTCGTGAAGACCTTTCCGCGCTGGATGTAGACGGCGACCAGGATGATGACGGCCTGCGCGACCTGCGAATAGGCATCCGGAACGTTGTGTTTGATGAGGGTGGCGCTGATGAACTGCAGCAGCAGCGCGCCGGCCACGGTGCCGATCACTTTGACCTGGCCGCCGCTGAGCGGCGTTCCGCCGACGACGACCGCGGTGATCGCCGACAGCTCGATCAGGTTTCCGAGGGTCGAGGGCACGGATGCGCCGAGACGGGCGGTTCCGATCACGCCGGCGACGGCGGCGAGCCCCGCGGCGAGTACGTACGCGAGCAGCAGGATGCGCTTGACCGGCAGTCCGGCGAGCTCGGCTGCCCTGCGGCTGCCTCCAATCGCGATGAGCTGCTTTCCGAACGTGGTCTTGTTGACGAGCAGAGCGACGGCGGCGACGGCGATGATCGCCACGATCACGCTGTAGGGAACGCCGGCCAAGGAGTCGCGACCGAGGGCGAGCACGCCCGGATCGGTCACACTCTTGAGTTGTTCATTCGCGATGAGCAACGCGATTCCCCGGCCCGCGACCATCAGCGACAGCGTCGCCACGATGGGTTGCACTCCGATCAGGGCGACCATCGCTCCGTTCGCGACTCCGATCACGCAGCCCGCGAGCACCGCGATGAGCACGGCGGGCACGAGGCCGTAGCCGATATAGAGGGGAATCATCGCCGCCGCCAGCGCCATGACGGCACCGACCGACAGATCGATGCCCTCCGTGCCGATGACGAGCGCCATGCCCAGTGCCACGATGAGCACCGGCACGACCTGCACGAACTGCGTGCGAAAGTTGTCGATCGCAAAGAAGTTCGGTGTGAAGAAGAGGTTGTAGAGAAGCAGCAGAACGATGGCGATATAGACGCCGTACTTCTGCAGAATGCCGAGCACCACGCCCCGACTGGGCATGGAGACGGTCACGGATGCTTGCGTCATGCGTTGTCCTTCGTAGTCAGGGGGGTGCCGGATGCGGCCGCGGCAGATTCGTCGGCGGCGTCGTCGGCCGAGTCGCCCGCCAGTGCGGCGAGCAAGGAGCGCTCATCGACGTGCTCGCCGGTGAGTTCCGTCTCGATCGAGCCGTCGCGCAGCACGATCACTCGCCCTGATCCCTCGACGACCTCTTCGACCTCGCTCGAGACGAGCACGATTGCAAGGCCTTCGTGGGCGAGTTCATCGATGAGCGACTGCACTTCGGCTTTCGCCCCCACATCGATTCCGCGGGTGGGCTCGTCGAGCAGCAGCACCTTGGGAGTCATGGCGAGCCAGCGCGCGATCATGACCTTCTGCTGGTTTCCGCCCGACAGTTCAGAGACGATCTGATCGGGGCTCGATACCTTGATATGCAGGCGCTTGATGAACACGTCGACCACCGCGTCTTGCTTGCGCTTCGACGTGAACCCGGCTCTCGAGAGCTTCGGCAGCGCGGCGAGCACGATGTTGTCACGCACCGAGAGGTTGGGCACGATGCCCTCGCTCTTGCGGTCTTCGGGAAGCATCACGATGCCCGCCCGGATGGCAGCCGGAACGGAGCCGCTTCGAACGGTCTTGCCGTCTATCGTCACGGAGCCGCGGTCGAGCTGCATCACACCGGACAGTCCCTTGAGGGTCTCCGATCGACCCGATCCGAGAAGCCCGCCGAGGCCCACGACCTCGCCCGGCCGGATCGACAGCGTGATTCCGTCGATCTGGTGCTTGCGGCTGAGGTCGGATGCCTGCAGTACGGGAGGCGCGACGCTTTCGTTGGCCGCGCGGAACGCCGTGAGGCCGCCGCGCTCCACCTTCTCGACGGAGCGTCCGAGCATCAACGAAATGAGTTCGACACGCGGCAGGTCGTGCAGCCCGCCCACGTGCACGACCCGGCCGTCTCGAAGAACCGTGACCCTGTCGCAGACGCGATAGATCTCATCCATTCGGTGCGACACGTAGATGATGGCGATTCCGCGCTCGCGCAGCAGACCGATGACGCGGAACAGCGTCTCGACTTCGCGCGCCTCGAGCGACGAGGTCGGCTCGTCCATGATGACGACGCTGGCGTGGATGCTCACCGCGCGGGCGAGTGCGACCATCTGCTGCACGCCGAGCGCGAGGCTGCGCAGCGGGCGGCGTACGTCGACCTGGATGCCGTACTCGTCGAGCAGGCCGCGGGCGTCGGCGTACATTCGCCGAAAATCGATGAGGCCGAGGCGCGTTCGCGGCTCTCGGCCGAGGTAGATGTTCTGGGCCACGCTCATGAGCGGCACCAGGTTGACCTCTTGGTAGATCGTCGAGACGCCGGACTTCTGCGCGTCGAGGGGCCGGGCGAAGGCGGTCTGCTCGCCGCCCTGCAGAAGCTCGCCCTCGTCGGGCTGGTACACGCCGGTCAGAACTTTGATCAGTGTCGACTTGCCGGCGCCGTTCTCGCCCATCAGTGCGATGCTCTCGCCGGCCCGGATCTGGAAGTCGATCGAATCGAGCGCGGTGACGCCCGCGAACCGTTTCGTCACGGACCGTGCTTCGAGCACGGGCACGCTGGGGGAGGCGGTGGACTCCGTCGTCACGATGGTTTCTCTTCTCTGCAGTGAGTTCGCTGGTGTGAGCGCCGATGTGCCGGCGGAGGGTCTCAGGCCTCCGCCGGCACATCTGGGGTGGTGGGTGCTGCCTAGTAGGCCGAGTTCACCTTGTCGGCCGCGTTGTCGGGGTCGTACTCGCCGTCTTCGATCACGATGTCCTGGCCGACGGGTTCTCCGCCGAGGAATGACTCGATGGTCTTGAACGCGAGGGGGCCGAAGCGGGGGTTCGACTCGATGACTCCGTTGTAGGAGCCCGCGGCGAGCTGCTCGACGGCGTTCTTGGTTCCGTCGATCGAGTAGATCTGGATGTCCTTGCCCGGAACCTTGCCGGCCGCGATGATCGCCGCCTGCGCGCCGAGGCCCATCTCGTCGTTCTCGGCGTAGATGGCCGTGATCTCGGGGTTGGACTGGAGGAGCTGCTCGGTTACGGCCTGGCCCTTGTCGCGAGCGAACTCACCCGTCTGCTGGGCGACGATCTCGATGTCGGGAGCCTTGGCCTCGATCTGGTCGACGAAGCCCTTGGTGCGGTCGGTAGTAACACCGTTGCCCGAGGCGCCGAGGAGGATGGCCACCTTGGCGGTGCCGCCGGTGCCTTCGATGAGCTGGTCGGCGGCGCGCTTGCCCTGCTCGACGAAGTTGGAGCCGAGGAACGAGACGTAGTCTTCGCAGGCGCCGGAGCTGAGCTTGCGGTCGACGGTGATGACCGGGATGTTCTTGTCACGAGCGGCCTTGAGGGCCGGCTCGAGGCCGTCGGAGTTGAGCGGGGCGACGATCAGAATGTCGGCCCCCTGCGAGATCAAGTCCTGGATGTCGGAGATCTGCTTCGACAACGTCGACTGGGCGTTCGTCGTGATGAGCTTCTTCACTCCGATCTTCGCGGCCTCGTCTTTGATGGACTGGGTCTCGGCGATGCGGAAGGGGTTGTCCTCCTTCTCGGACTGCGAGAAGCCGACGGTGGCGTCTTTCAGTTCGATGGCCTCGCCCTTGTAGTCGGCGAGCGAGCAGGTGGGACCGTCGGAGGCCTTGGCCGTCTGCTGCGTGTCGGCAGCGGGGGCGGACGACTCCGACGAGGTGCCTGTATTGGTGCAGCCGCTCAGTCCGAGAGTGAGGGCGGCGACCGCGGCGGCGGTGCTGAGCAGCAGCCGCGACTTTCTAGGTGTACTCATGATGGACAACTTCCTTGTTGATGTGGGTGCAAGATGTTTTGACGGCAGGGAATGCTCAAAACGGAGCATTTCGGAACAGAACCGAAAGCGCTCTGTGAGCATTGTTGCTAAAACCTGTTCAAAAGTCCAGAACCGATTATGCGACATCGACGCGCACACCGAGTGTCCGAAACGATTCGAGATCTGAAGCAGACGTCGACGAGTCTGTCACCACGCGTCCGATCGCGGAAAGCCCCACCGTTTGGATCGCTGATCGAAGACCGAATTTAGTGAAGTCCGCCAAGACCACGACCTCCCGCGCGGCGGCCGCCATGGCGGCATCCGAATCGGCCACGATCATGCTCGGCGTCGAGAGGCCGAAGTCCGAAACGAGTCCGTTTCCCGAGAGGAACGTCTTGTCGGCGTGGATTCCGCGCAGCGTTCGACTGGTCGCTTCGCCCACGAACGCGCGAATGGATGCCCGAAGGGTGCCGCCCGTCATGATGACCTGGTTCTCGGGACTCGACACGAATGTCTCTGCCACCGGCAGTGAATTCGTGACGATGGTCAGGCCGGTGCGCTCGCGGAGCGCCCGGGCGAATGCCTCCGTCGTGGTGCCGGGTCCGACAATCACGACATCTCCGTCGTCGACCAGGCTCGCGGCGAAGCGCCCGATTGCCACTTTCTCGGCCATGGCCTGACCGACCTTCTCGGCGTAGCTGCGCTCTCGGGTCGACTGGTCGGCGACGGCGCCGCCGTGAGTTCGCGTGAGCAGGCCGGCGGCGTGCAGAAAGCCGAGATCGCGGCGGATGGTGACCGACGACGTGTTGAGACGGCGAGCGAGCTCGTTGATCGACACCGCGCCCTCGAGGCGAACGGAGTCGAGAATCAGGTTGCGTCGCTGCGCTGCAATCACCCGGCCATACTACGGACGAAGTTGGCTTTGTGAGCACTTCTGATCGAAATTGCCGCGTTGACCACCACCCCACAAGCGGTTATCCCGACCTGTAGTATTCACTCAAGTCGCGATCACCGGGGAGTCTCAGATGGAGTCGTGGCCGTTGTGGCTTCTCGCTCTGGGATTCGCCGGCGCCGCGGCGGTGGTCTGGGTTGCCGGCATCCAGCTTTCGAAGACAACCCCCGTGCTGGACTCCCGTTTCCACCTCGGCAGTGCACTGGGCGGGTTGATCGTGCTCGCCATCGCGACCAACCTGCCAGAGATCGCCATCACGGTCAGCGCTGCTCTCAACGGCAACCTGGATGTCGCAGTCGGAAACATCCTCGGTGGAATCGCCTTGCAAACCGTCGTGCTCGTCGTGCTCGACGCGATCGGCAAACGAGACAAAGGCGCAAGACCCCTCACCTATCGCGCGGCTTCGCTCGTGCTCGTTCTCGAGGCTGTGGTCGTCGTCGCCGTGCTCGTGGTGGTCGTCGCGGGCACCCAGTTGCCGTCCGACCTCATCCTGTTCGGCATCGCTCCCGGCGGACTTCTGATCGCCGTGCTGTGGATCGTCGGTCTGCTGCTCGTGCGACGCGCGTCGAAGAGTCTTCCGTGGCACGAAAGCGGCAGCGCTCCCGATACCGAACCGGCATCGTCCACACGAGCTCAGACTGGCAAGGCGATGAGCGCCGGTCGAGCGGGGCTCGTGTTCGCCATCTCGGCGATCGCGACGCTGGGCGCGGGCGTGATGCTCGAACGCATCGGCGACGCTGCCGCCTCTCAGATAGGCCTCTCCGGCGTTCTGTTCGGCGCGACGGTGCTTGCCCTGGCGACATCGCTGCCCGAGATCTCGACAGGTCTGCAAGCCATGCGGCAGCGAAACGAGAATCTCGCGATGAGCGACATCTTCGGCGGCAACGCATTCCTGCCCGTCCTGTTTCTCGTCGCCTCTGTGATTTCCGGCACGGCGATTCTTCCTCGAGCGAACGCCAGCGACATCTACCTCACCGCAATCGCCGCACTTCTCACGCTCGTCTACGTCGTCGGCCTGGTCTTCAGACCGGCCAAGCGCATACTGGGAATGGGAATCGACTCGCTCATCGTTCTCGTTTTCTACCTCGTCGGCGTCGCCGGTCTCTTCGCTATCGCGTGAGTTGAACGGCGCTACCGGCGCAAGGGAGTCACCCGCCAGCGCGTCACCATGCGCCAGAGCCACTCGAGCGGGCCCTGTCGGAAGTAGCGAAGCCAGACCCACGATCCTGCCCACTGCACGACAAGAATCGCGAAGCAGCAGAGGAGCGCCGTCGTCCACGACGTGCTGGCGGGAAAGTCGAGCAGCGTGCCGACGGCGAGGAGAAGAAGCGTGGCCGTGACGTAATTCGTCAGTGCCATCCTTCCGAGGTTCGCGAATGCTCCGATCAGCACGTGTCGCAGCGGGGTGCCGAGCAGCACGAGCATACCTGTGACGTACATTCCGGCCATCGCGAGGCCGGCAACACCAGACGACATGTTGAATCCAGAGTTCTCGAGATCGTGCAGCTGCCAGATCAGGGTGGGTATCGAAACGGCCGCAAATAAAATCAACAGCACGATGGGTGTCCGCATCGAGTTGCCAATCTTGTCGACGACCCCGTACCTCACCAGCGCGGAGCCGACAAGGAACATTCCTGGGATGAGGGTGATGCCGCCACCGGCAGCAATTAGGGAGGCAAGGATCAGCACCACCGCCCCGACGGCGGTCACCCACCGCGGCAACCACGAGGCCGGAAGCAGCACGACGAGGGCGACAATCGCATACGGGAGCAGTGCCTCGCCCGGCTGCGCGAATTGGTGAAGCGCGCCGAGCACTCCCAGAAACAACACGCGGCGCAGCAGCAAGACAGATGGGTGGGCGACCTGCCCGGTTGACGAGCGAAGCAGCAGGGCGAAGCTGATTCCGAAAAGCAGGGAGAAGATAGGAAAAAAGCGCTGCTGCACCAAGAGCTGCAGCCAACCGCTCGCATTCGACAGCTGGGCAGGCCCGAGGCCCACCTCCCACCCGAAGTGCGTGACCGGTGCCATATTCACCAAGATGATTCCGCACAGCGCAAAACCTCTCAGCACGTCGAGTTCGACAATGCGACGGCGCGACGTCACGGGGTCAATCGGAGCCGAACTGTCAGTGGAGGTGATGTTGTTGTAGCTCATGCCTCGATTTTTGCCGAAATTCGTACCCTACGCGTCCACCGACCGACTCATCGGCATACGCCGCACCTCATCCCCCAGTGCCATCCCGACCACGGCGGCGTCAGCTGGCGCCGATCGACTCCCGAAGTTCGTAGAAGATCGGATCGAACGACGTCGCAAGGCGAGCGGCGCGGGCCATGTGCTGCTTGACGTCGTCGTTCTGCGTTGCTGCGTCGTAGTCAGCTCGACTGCGCCACTGTGCGTAGTTGGTGACGTGGGTGCGGTCTACGTCGAGATGCAGGTTCGCCGAGATGAATCCCGGCTGATTCTGAAACTGATCGCGTGTGGCACGGGTGAGTTCATCGAGCAGTCTTTCGGCGTCGTCTGGTTCGACGGTGAAAGTATTGATGAGCGTGAGGTAGCCGGCGGTCGGATCGAGCGTGATCATGTTGTGCCTCCTAGAGCGATTAGTTATGGATGACAATTGTTGCGGATCTAAAGAGCGGGCTCGTCGGCGCGGGCCTGCACGGTGAGGGCCAGCGTGTGCAGCGCGGCGTCACCGGGTGAGCCGGGGGCTGCCGTGTAGATGACGAGTCGGGTGTCGCCCTCAGCCGCCGTCAGCACGTCGCAGTCAAGCCATATCTCGCCAAGTTCAGGATGGTCGAGTTGCTTTGCCTCTGCGTTGAAGGGACGCGCCTGCCCCTGTGCCCAGATGGCGGCGAACGCGGCGTTCGACGAAATCATCTCGCGGAGCAGAACTTGCATCCGCGAGTCGGTCGGGTAGCGTGCCGCGGCGATTCTCAGATCCGCCACGACGGAGCGCTGCAGCCGCTCCCGGTACTCCGAGGTGTTGAAGTCGCCATCGGAACCGCCGAGAAACACGGCCCGGACGAGGTTGTAGCCCGGCTGCGATTCGGCCGAGCCGCGGAGCTTCCTCCACATGTCGTTTGCTGCGATGAGGGTCCAGGTCGCGTCGTAGGCAGCGACCGGCGTGCCGTGGAGTCGGTCGATGAGCCTGTGCACGCCCGGAGAGAGAAACTGCGGGACTTCGAGATCGGTCGGCTCAGCATGGCCGGCGAGATGGTGGAGGAGGTTCATTTCGAGACGGGTCAGGTGCAGGGCTCTGCCGATCGCGGCGACAACGTCAGGAGAAGGATTCATCGAGCTGCCCTGCTCGAGGCGCGTCACGTAATCTGCCGACAGGTTCGCGAACGCGGCGAGTTCTTCTCGTCGTAGACCGGGAACCCGGCGTCTGCCACCACCGCGAAGCCCGACCTCTTCGGGCTGTGTGCGTTCGCGCAACTCTCGGAGCCGGGTACCGAAGGTCTCGATGGGGGCGTCCTGCATGAGCACACGATAGCTCAGACACGAGAACGCTAGCTAGCCCTGTCAGTGCCACGAACACCCGGGCATGGGGAATGCGTGACACGTGCCGGAGTCTGGTCAAGGTCCGCAGTCAGCGGGCCCAGACCACACGAAGGGAACCTCTCATGACAGATCAACACGACTCCATTCTCGCTCTTGCAAAGAGCTATTTCGCGATGTGGAGCAACAGCGACTTCGAGGGCGCTCGCGCTCTGCTCGCGGATGACGTCTCCATCGTCCTTCCCAACTCCGGAGGCAGCAGCCCAGAACCCGCCTTCGTCTTCAACGGGGTTGAGAGCGCTGTCGGCTACCTGCAATTCGCGATGAGCATCTTCACCAGCATCACGTTTGACGACGAGCAGTGGTTCGTGTCCGACGACGACCGAACAGTTCATCTGCATGCTCGTGGCGACATGACCACCCGCGACGGCAAGCCGTACACGAACGTCTACGTGTTCCGCATCACTGTCGACGACGGGAAGATCACCCACGTCGACGAGTACACCAACCCGATTATCTGGCAGGACCTCGGCGTCAGCTGAGCAGTTACGCTCGCTGAACCGGACGACGGTGCGTCTTGACAGGCTCGACGAACGGGGGAATCACTCGGTCAGCGGGGGAGTGGGAAAGCGGATCGTGATGTCGTGCGTCGACGCCCCATCGGGCTCCGCTTCCTCGGGGTCCCCGTTCTGCTGCTCGAGCGCGCGATAGACCGTCGCCCGCGAGGTTCCGAGTTGCTGGGCGATCTCTCGCACCGAGGCCCCTTGGTCGCGCAGCATCGCCACCCGCTCGATGTTCGTACCCGACAGGGCACGCGGCCGCCCGCCGACGCGTCCGCGGGCGCGAGCTGCGTAGACGCCCACCATCGTGCGCTCCCGGGTGAGGGTGCGCTCGAGTTCGGTGAACGCGTGCACCACGGTGAGCAGCGCCGCGCCATCCGGCCCGCTCGTGTCGAGGCTCTCGGCCAGCGAGCGCACCCCGACGCCGCGATTGCCGAGCAGCTCAAGCAGTGAGAGAACGTTCGGCAGGGTGCTCGCGAGCCGGTCGAGGCGCCAGATCACGAGCGTATCCTGCGGCCGGATCTGGTCGAGGGCGATGGTGAGTTGGGCCCGGATGGCCGTGGTCGAATTGCCGCTGATGTCTTCGTAGACGCGGGTGACTCCGTGTTGGCGCAGCAGGTCGCGCTGGTACTCCGAGCTGTGTTCGAGCGGCCCGACCCAGACGTACCCGATGTCTGTCATACCGCGTTCACCTCAGCCCACGACCTCGCGTTCCGTGCTTCGACAGGCTGTCGAATAGGGGGAAGCGTATCACTGGGCCTAAACCCGCCACGCGGAGGCGGTGGACTTTTGGACAGGTTTTAGAGACAATCTCTCAGGGCACTGCCAGCATCGTTCTGCCGGGGCCTCTCCTGCTGTTCAATGATGAAAGGCACCAACCATGTCGCACCCTCCCGGACGCAGACCACGAGCCAAGGCCGTGATCTCCGGACTCCTTTGCGCCGCACTGGCCGTTGGAGGCGTTCTCGCTTTCGGCTCCTCTGCCGCCACTGCCGAACCCGCCCCCTCCACAACGCACGGGCTGAAAGGCGAGTACTTTCTGTCGTCGGGCCCCGGTGCCGACGACCTCGCCACCCTCAAGGCGACCCAGCTCGACTCGGCGGTGAACTTCGCCGACCTGAATCCCACCTATCTCGCCCTGACCGGTCGAAACACCGACACGGCAGCGCGGTGGACGGGCCAGCTGCAGCCCGAGTTCTCTGAAAACTACACGTTCTCTGCCATAGGCGACAATGGCTTCCGCGTCTGGATCGACGGCGCCCTCGTGATCGACCACTGGGCCAAGGATTGGGACGTCGAGCAGACGAGCGCTGCGGTGGCCCTGACCGGGGGACAGCGCTACGACATCAAGGTCGAGCAGTTCCAAGAGGCGGGCGGGTCGAACATGTACCTGCGCTGGTCGAGCCCCAGCGTGGCCAAGTCCATCATTCCTGCGTCGGCATATTACGCGCCGGCAGGATTTCCCGAGTTCGTCCTGAACTCCGAACTCTCGACCGACGGCCAGACGGTGACCGTGACGAGCGACCAAGACCTCGCCGGCATCGACGACGCGTTCCTCGCGCACCTCCAGGTGCAGGTCGATAAGCAGGCCTATCCGCTCGACAGCCTCACGGCGGTGGATGCGCGCACCTTCACGATCGACGTCGGCCCCGCGGTCAGCCGTGACGGCACAGCGCGGCTCGTCTACGACGGCCTGGCATCGGCGACCTTCGGCGGCCAGCCGATCGCGAAGTTCGACCTGCCGATCCTCAACCTGTCGACCTACACGATGTCGACCGAGTGGTCAGAACAGGTCGACCCGAACAACCCGCTTCCCGAATACCCGCGCCCGCAACTCGTGCGCGACAAGTGGAAGAACCTCAACGGCCAGTGGGAGTTCGCGGGAGCCGCGGCCGACGCCGCCGTGCCGACCGGGCAGACCCTGCCCGAGACGATCACCGTGCCGTACCCCATCGAGTCCGTGCTCTCGGGCATCGAGCGCCATGAAGACCACATGTTCTACAAGCGCACCATCGAGGTTCCGGCAGACTGGAGCGTCGGTTCCAGTAACCGCCTGCGCCTCAACTTCGGTGCCGTCGACTACGAGTCGACCATCTACCTCAATGGCACCGAGGTCGGCCAGAACACCGGCGGCTACCTGCCGTTCTCAGTCGACCTGACCGACGCGCTCGTGGCAGGATCCGCGCAGGAACTCATCGTGGCGGTCACCGACACGACCGGCAAGAACCAGCCCGTCGGCAAGCAGCGCGCCAACCCGGGCGGCATCTTCTACACGCCGTCCTCCGGCATCTGGCAGACGGTCTGGATGGAGCCGGTTCCCGTCGTCGCCATCGACGCCGTGGTGGCCATCCCCGATCTGGCGGCCGGTGCCGTGAGCGTCACCGTCGATGCGGCCGCCGCATCCGACTCTGACCAGGTGACCCTGACGGTTCGCGAGAAGAACGGCGGCGCCGTCATCGGCACCGGCACCGGCACGGCCGGCGTGAGCATCCCCGTCGCCGTTCCGAACGCGCACCTGTGGAGCCCGGACGACCCCTACCTCTACGACCTCGATGTCGCGATCACCGGTGGCGACACCGCGAAGAGCTACTTCGGAATGCGCTCGATCGAGATCTCCGAGGTCGGAGGCGTGCAGAAGATCACACTGAACGGCAAGCCGGAGTTTCTTCTTGCCACGCTCGACCAGGGTTACTGGCCCGAAAGCCAGTACACCCAGCCCACCGACGCGGCGCTGAAGTTCGACATCCAGAAGACGAAGGATCTCGAGTTCAACACCATCCGCAAGCACATCAAGGTCGAGTCGGCGCGGTTCTACTACTACGCAGACACCCTCGGCCTGATGGTCTGGCAGGACACCATCCCCGGCGACGGAAAGATGACGACGCCGGCGGCTGAGGACGCGTTCGTGCAGTCGATGCACGACATGGTCGACTCCCTCAAGGGGTGGACCTCGATCATCGGCTGGACGGTCTTCAATGAGGGCTGGAGCGAATGGAACACCACCGTCACCGGCCAGATCACAGACTCGATCAAGGCGCAGGACCCGAGCCGACTGGTGAATGCCCGAAGCGGTCTCAACTGTTGCGATCTCCCCGGAGACTCGGGCCGAGGTGACGTGATCGACTGGCACGTGTACCAGGGCCCGGGCTTCCCAGCCCCGGATGCGACGCGTGCCGCCGTCGACGGAGAGCACGGCGGCCTGTCGTTGGTGATTCCCGGACACACCTGGAAGGGCGCATTCAGCCCGTACGGCGGATTCGAGACGTCGGAGGCGCTCACTGCTGCCTACGTGGCCAACACGGCGAAGATGATCGAGCCGGCGCGCACATTCATGTCTGGAGCGGTATATACCCAGATCAGCGACGTCGAGGGCGAGGTGAACGGCTTCTACACCTACGACAGGCGCATTGAGAAGATGGACTTCGCGCAGGTGGCCGCCGTGAACAAGAAGGTCGTCGACGCGGGCAGGCTGGCCGGCTCGACGCCTCCCTCCGCGGGAATCGTCGGCGACGCGAGCTATCCGTTCGACGAGGGAACGGGCACGACCTCGGCTGATGTCTCGGGTCACGGCCACGACCTCAGCCTCAACGGCGGCGCAACGTGGACCGAGGGCACGTCGACCTCGGCCCTGCAGCTGAATGGCACGGGCCAGTACGCCACGACCGGCGGCATCGTCGTGGACACGTCGAAGGACTACACGGTCTCCGCGACCGTGAAGCTCGACAAGATCCCCGCGGCGTGGGCATCCGCAGTCGCGCAGGAGGGTGCTGCCGGGCGCAGCTCGTTCTTCTTGCAGTACGGCGGCGGCGGCTTCGCGTTCAGCACGGTCGATTCGCGAGCGCTCACTCCGATCGTTCCCGAGCTCGGCACGTGGTACCAGCTGACGGGCGTCTTCG